>JACMJB010000330.1 GCA_014380815.1 Armatimonadota bacterium | reverse complement strand
CTGGAGCACAAACTCCCTTCGCAGCTTTCCGGAGGGGAGAAACAGCGGGTCGCGGTGGTACGAGCTATGGTAAACGACCCCGCGGTCATCTTCGCGGACGAACCGACGGCGGCTCTGGACCGGACCAACGGGCACCGCGTGGTCGAGGCGCTGGCGCGCTGGCGAACCCGAGGGACGGTCGTTGTGGTAACGCATGACGCCGAAATGGTGACCGATGCGGACGCGCTCGTGATCCTGCGTGACGGGCGTATCGAGGATACGTTCCACCAGACCCCCTCAGGGAGCGGTTCTGATCAGGGCTAAGGGAACCAGCGGAGCTAAGGGTTCGTACGTGTTTTGCTGACAGGGGACCGGGAGTTCACCAAATATTGGGGAAGGGCACAGAAATTGCTCTCGTCAATAGGCAGATGGACGCTTTGGAACCTTCGAGGAAATAGACGCCGTGATATCCCTGAGTCAAGCATTGAAAAGCCGCCTGGATGCGGTCCGTGTGCGGCAGCCCCTGTCTTCGGAGCGGACTTCGGAACGGGAGACGATCTCTGGTGGTCCTCCGACTCCGCTTCAGGAGATGCAGTGCCTGCACTCCAGCCTTTACCGGCTTGCGAACGTGTGCGCCGACGCGGTAACGAAGGCCGTGCTCCACTTCCAGCCAGGTGATCTCTGGCTTGTTGGAACCATGCCGACTTGTGCTGTCGAGGCGGATCTCGCGGAAACCCAGGGGCGCTCTTATCTGGCGCATTCGCAGCTTACGGAAGACCAGATAGATTCGGTCTCGCGCATCCTCAAAGATATTGCCGATCTCCGCGCGGTGGCGCGCTGTGCACGCCATGCCGCCCAGATCTCCTGGCTGCTGCGCGGGGAGGCGGAGAGCGATGAGTCTCTGAGAAGGCTGATTGTCTCGGTGGGGGATCCGGCAGCGACAGTAGCCCGAAAAAGCGTCGTCGTCATCGCGGCGAAGAATCCCCAGGCAGCGGCGGCGACTGCCTTGCTCTACCGACAGGTTGATACCGCAAGACAGGCGGCGGAGTTGGCTCTGCGCGATCAACCGCTTGTCGAGAGATGTAGCATTCCGCAGGTTCGGATGTCTCGCGCGGCCATCTGGTATATGACCATCTGCGGCGAAAGCATGGCCCGACTGGCTGCGCGTGCCGCCCAGATCCCGAAGATTTAAGCCGCCCTCCGCGCGGCGAGGCCATCGCATTACGGGTACAATCGAATATCTGTTACGGAAGGGAAACCGGTGTCTGTGCGGCAGCGGCAGCAGCAACGCTTCAAGCCGTGCTTCATCGGTAGCGATCCGCGTCTATGTTCCCTGAAGACCGGGAATCGTCATCCACGCCATCCACGCCGCCGCCACACCCTCCGGCTAGCCCGATGCATCAAAAGATCGGCCCTTTTGACGTGTCTCGCTCCCCGGACGAGCTTCTGCTGCGGCTGGAAAATCGCGGCGAACTGACCATGAAGGGCTGTGCACTGCTCTTTTTCACGATGTTCTGCATTCTTGTCATCGGGGTGATGAGCGTCATCGAGACGGCTCAGACTCCAAAGATGCAGATGGGCGTCGAGGACCCCTCCCGGTTGTTTGCCCCGACACAAAACCACTTTGGCTTTCTCTGGCTGATCTCCTCGCTGCTGATGTTCGTCGCCGTGCCGCTGTACGTCATGGCGGTTTATCGGTCCGCCCTTGCGTACCGTTTCAATCGCAGAGAGAACACTTTTCATCGGGGCACCCAGAAGATCTGCCGCCTGCGCCGGATCGAATACCTTCGTTTGAGCGAGGAGAAAGACCCGGACTCCAACTACCTATACCTGCTGCGCGTGGTCCACAGCGACGGCCAGGAGATGCTGCTTCATAACGGGTATGAGGAGCGCGAGATGCTGAACCTGGCGAACGCAATCGGCTCGTTTTTGGGAACCGAGGTCAAGTGGAGGCAGCCCGCCCCCTCTGTTCACCTCGAAACCGAGACATAACAAGGATTATCGGACGTTTTTACCTGGGATGAATAGAGGCTGTCCGGCGCTCATGAGATACGGGGTGGTAAGGGGGACTAAGCGGTGTGCAATTCGCCGAGGCGCTGCTCGATGCTTTTGACCTGCGCGTGGCACCGGTCCAGAAGCTCCTGCACGGTCTCTGCCTGCGGAACAAGGTGACGCTGACGATTCCAGAACACATAGGCAGCAGTCGCCGCCGAGACAGCCGCCGCGACGACCCCGACCACGATATAGGTCTGTTTCATCACGGAGCGATCCCTGTGGATTCGTTCGTTATCCGCCATCTGTTCCTCCTCAGCCATCGCTGGAACTGCGCTTTGCCAAACGCGCTTTATCAAGCAAAGTATAGCATCCCAATCCCGGACCCGTCAATCAGGATCGCGTTCCTTCACGGGCCTGGGCTGCTCAGGGCTGGAAAAAGGCGATCAGCGCCCCCGCGAATATCTGATGGCCCTCGCGGGTGGGATGAGACACACGGTTTGACAGTAGGTCCGCGGGGTTCTGTACGCCGGAGCGAAGCGCCCCTTGATAGATCGCGTGGACATCGGCGAGACCCACGTCTGTCTCTCGCGCCACGGTCCGAATGGCACGAATGTAGGCGGTGACAGTGCCATCCTCCTGAAGGTGGTCTCCCCGTGAGTTTGGCGTCAGCAGGAGGACATCTGCTGTGCCAGTCGCCTGAACCCGGTGCACAAGAGAGCCGAGACTCTGCTGAAACGAGTCCACCGATCCGATGCCCTCCCGAGCATCGTTTAGCCCAAGGCAGATTGTCACCAGATGGGGATCGTGACGAAGGACATCGCGATCCAGCCGCTCCAGCGCCCCCGCCGCGTTCTCGCCGCCCAGCCCGGCATTCAGGACTGAGATCATCGCATGTGGGTAAAGCAGGGCAAGTCGGCGACGCAGCAGCGAGGGGTAAGCGGCATCGGAATCCAGAACCCCATGTTCCAGCCATCCCGCGGTCACGGAGTCCCCCAGCGCAACATAACGCACACTCTGCGTGCCCGCCATTCCGCTGGATTTACGCAGGGCGGCGATGGTTTGCGGGACGAACCGGTTCTTTTCACTCATCGCCAGGGGACACTCCAAATCACTTTTTCTTTTTGTTTGCTTACCGTTACTTCCAGCCCAGGCGCCGCATCGCTGTGAAGACGCTGAATACCCCCACAACGCCCACGGCGGCCTCCACCCAGAACCGGTGCTTCGAATTACGCAGCGAAAAAAACATAAGGATCACGGCTTTCTAATCTCTAAGAAGCGCCTGCCCCTCCACGGGCGGCAAGCGCGGAATGTAACACGGTCTGTTCAAGCGGATCAAGGAGACCCACGGCCTCCTCTGCGGTCACGACGCGCCGCCCGATAACGCTCTCGGCGGGATCGTCGTGCGGCTCATCCGACAGGAAGGCAATCTCCCCTGTCACCCAGAGCAGGTAGGTCGGATGAAAACGGTGGATTCTTCCGGGAACCCGGTTCAGGTACTCGATTCGAGTCGCGGCGACGGGACGCCATTCCGGGGCGATCGTGGCGCGAGCTTCTTCCCAGACCTCGCGCACCAGCGCCTCGGCAAGCGATTCACGCGCTTCCAAGCGCCCACCGGGGAATGTGAACGACCCGTCCTTGTTTTGCACCAGAAGCAACTTCGCCGGGTTTTCGCTGTCCGGAATCACCCCGACGATGTGTATGGAGCGGATCTGCGCACTGTCCCCCACCAGAGACGGCGGACCAGTCACCAGTCGGACTCGCTGCGCACTTCCCCAGACAGCATCCAGCGCGTGCCAGCATCCCGGCGGGACAGCGGGTCCACCGGGCATTCCGGAGCTGATTCTTCCGCGCCGTGTTGGGACTGCCATTCGAGTCGTCTTATTCCATTTCTACAGGCTCCACAGAAGTCGCCTCTTTCAGAAGCACGGTCTGTGCATCCAGATCGTTCGCTGTGGCGGTGTATCGTCTGTCGTATGCCGTATAACCTTTGCCTTGGGGAGATTATAGGCCATAATCTCCCCAAGGCAAAGATGAATCCGTACTATATTTCACAATGTTTAATGCAAGTCTATCGCCTTAACCAGAAGGTGTCAAGGTGTCTCAAGGGTACGCGGTCCGAGGCGTGATACAATCCCTGCGTCAAATCGTTCGTCCCACTTCACGCAACTTCACGAGGTTTCCCCGATAGATGTCTGCAGCGCTTGCCGAAAAGTACGAGAATATCCCCTTTGACGACACGCGGATCGTAAAGTATGGCGAGGCCGGACACGAGATCCTGCGAGCCGCGACCGAGCCGGTTCGTTACGTGGATACCGAAATCCGTGAACTGATCTCCGAGATGGGCGACATCATGTACCGCGCGCACGGTGTCGGTCTTGCCGCGCCGCAGGTCGCCCGGTCGCTGCGCCTGCTGGTCTATGATGCCGGCGACGGACTCCGGGCGCTGATCAATCCCGAGATCTTGAAGATGAAGGGGGAACAGTACGAGCCGGAGGAGGGATGCCTCTCCATCCCCGGTCTTCGCGGCGTCGTCAAGCGCGCCAAGGACATCTCAGTCAAAGCGCTCGACGGCGAGGGGCGTCCGGTTCGGTTCCGTGCCACCGACTTTGAGGCACGCGTCATCCAGCATGAGGTTGACCATCTCCACGGCGTACTTTTCATTGATCTCGCGGACCCCACGACGCTCCACATGGTCGCGCCCGACAGCGACGAGGCAGTGGAGCCATCCGGGGAGCCGTCTCCCCCGGCAGAATAGCGATCCGACCCGATGCGCGTTCTTTTTTTCGGAACCTCCGCGTTTGCCGTCCCAACGCTCGATACACTCCACGAGGCGTCGGACCGTCATTTGATCTTGGGTGTGGTCACACAGCCGGACCGCCCCAGCGGGCGCGGAATGCAGCTACATCCCTCACCGGTCAAGAGGCGGGCACTGGAACTGGGCTATCCGGTCTTCCAGCCGGAGCGGGTACGCCGCAAGCCCTTTCCCGCCGAGGTCGCGGCAATGGCACCGGAGGCGCTCGTGGTGATTTCGTTTGGGCAGATCATCCCCCAGGCGATGCTCGAACAGCCGCGTTTCGGCGGGGTCAATGTCCATGCCTCGCTCCTGCCGCGCTGGCGCGGCGCGGCCCCGATTCACCATGCCATCATGGCGGGTGACCGCGACACCGGCGTGGCGACCCTGCAAATGGAAGCCACCCTGGACACCGGCCCGGTCTATCTGGAGGCCCGCGAGCCGATCCTGCCGGGGGACACAGTCGGCTCCCTGGAGCCGCGACTTGCCGCGCTTGGCGGGCCGCTTCTGGTTCAGACGCTCGACCGCATGGAAAGAGGCGCTTTCGCCGCTACCCCGCAGCGAGAGGAGGGCATGGTCTACGCGCCGCCGGTGACCCGTGAGATGGGATTTCTGAACCTGCTGGAGGAGACAGCAGTCTCCTTGGAGCGCCGTGTCCGGGGTACATCGCCGCGCCCCGGGGCGTTTCTGGTGGTCGCCGGACGGACTCTCAAGGTCCTCGAGGCGGCGGTGGCTGAGGGCGACGCCGGCTCCTCGTTTCCCGGAACCGTATCCGCCGTGCTCAAAGAGGGACTTGTTGTCCGCACGGCCCAGGGGGATTTCCTTCTCCGGGTCATTCAGCCGGAGAACAAAGGCGCGATGCGGGCCTCGGACTGGGCGCGCGGCGCGCGAATCCAGGTGGGAGATCCGGCCCGCGCGCCGGAAAAACAGCTTTAAACAGCTTTTGCGGCGGCGAATCGCTGGTTGACCGCTTTCCAGTCCACGACATTCCACCAGGCCTTCAGATAGTCCGGTCGGCGGTTCTGATACTTCAGGTAGTAAGCGTGCTCCCAGACATCGTTCCCCAGGATCGGGTAGCTCGCGTATTCGGCAAGCAGCGGACTGTCCTGGTTCGGCGTGGTGAGGATCTCCAGCTTTCCGGCCTTGGTCTGAACCAGCCAGACCCACCCGCTCCCAAAGCGCTTCACGCCCGCATCATTGAACGCGGTCTGGAACGCGGCAAAGCTGCCGAAGGTCCCCGTGATCGCCTCGCGGATGGCTCCAGTCGGTTCCCCTCCCCCCTTTGGTGACATGATCGCCCAGAACATCGTGTGGTTGAGATGTCCTCCCGCGTTGTTTCGCACCGCAGTCCGGATGGCTTCCGGAACCGTGCCAAGGTCGCGGATAAGCGCGTCCGGCGTCGCGCCTTTCAGCCGCGGTGCTTTGGCGACCGCCTCGTTCAGGTTTTTCACATAAGCGGTGTGGTGCCGGTCGTGGTGAATCTGCATGGTCTGACCGTCAATGTGCGGCTCCAGAGCATTGAAGGGATAAGCCAGAGGTGGCAGCAGGTAGGGGCCGGAGCCAGTGTCCGGTTCTTTGGGGGCCGCGGGCTGCGCCCGGGCCGAGCTGGGCACCGCGAGCAGGCTGCCCCCGGTCAAAAGGGTGGCGGGCGCGAGCAGCGCAGCGCCTTTTAGAAATGTGCGGCGAGAAGTCATAAGGAATTCGGTGCGGCACGCGGGGGCATTTTCGGGGCTATCGTTTTCGGGGCCATTGCTGCGGTGATTGTCACGGCTCATTCGCTGTCTCCTGACTGAAAT
>JACMJB010000055.1 GCA_014380815.1 Armatimonadota bacterium | reverse complement strand
TTGGGGCGTTTGTGGGAACCGGAATGCGGGCGATTCGCAGTGCGAAGCGGTGGCTGCTGCTCCTGCCGCGGATCGTCGGCGCGCTTCTGCTTGCCGCCTTTGCCATTACCAGTGCCCTCACGAGTGCCGCATGGGCACAGGTCGGGGCGGTGTCCGAGCCTCCTCCCCTTGGTTTGTGGTCCCAGATCGCCGGGACGGTCACATCACCGGGAATCACCGTGATCCTGCTGGTCGCGGGCTGCGCCCTTCGGTTCCATGATCTGCTGACCCCGCTCACCTGGGGGGCCACGGGAACGATCGGTGTGGCGCTCCTTGGCCTGGTCTTCGCCTCACATGTCTCCGGTCATACCGGCGGATGGATCGGGGTTTTGCTGTTGCTGGTCGGCCTGGCTTTGCTGCTGCTGGAGATCCACGTGGTCCCCGGCTCCGGCATGACCGGGATCAGCGGACTGCTGCTGCTGTTTCTGGGAATGTTCTGGTCGCTCGGAGGACCTCGCAATGTCGCGTTCGCGCTTCCGGTATCGAGCATTCTCGCCGTTGTCGCACTGCTCGCCTTTTTTGCGTATCTCCCCAAATCGCCGGTCTGGAAGCAGCTTGGCCAGCAGATGCGCCAGCAGGCTGCGGTCGCCCAAGGGGTAGACTCGGAGAGCGGCTTCCTGGGTCAGCGGGGGGTCGTCATCACCGGCCTCCGACCCTTCGGCACGGCGGACATCGCGGGGGTACGACTGGAGGTGATTACCGAAGGTGACTTTTTGCCCGTCGGGACACCCATTGTGGTTTCGAGCGTTGAGGGAAACCGCATCGTCGTCGAAACCACCCCTGCGGTGACCGCGGCAGTCACGGAACTCAGCAGCACCGCAGGCTAGGGTGATCGGCGCTCGTCAAGGGGTATTGCCACCGCAAGAAGGTTAAGCGTCGTGCCCCCGGCCAAGAGCTTGTCATCTACTTTGATCGGCAAAACGGGTTCGCGATTCCAGGCAAGCAACAGCGCATGCCCCTCAAGGCTCCGCACATTCGTGCCCGACCTATCCTGGAAATAGGCATCCAGAGCACCGTCCACGCTCTCCGCGACTGGTCTGGTGAACTCTCTCTCCCGAGTCGTTGCAACCGCCGCGTTCACATAGCCACGGCCGTACGGGCGGCCACTGTTGCGAAGAGACTTGTTTGCTAAGTTGTTGACTAAGATGCGAACGCTCTGTCGCTCTCCCGGCCCCATCGCTTTGAGATCCAGGTGATTGCTGCCCGCACAAAGGCGGACCCCTTCCAGTCGGCGTCCCGTCCGGTTCTCGAGACTACCGACCAGGAAGTCTCCCTCGCGTGTCAGGTCCGCAGCGACACCTTTCCCGAGTTTGATGCTGGTTGTTCGCGCGGCAAAGACCCGCAGGGACCACATCGAGACCTCCGCATTACGCAGGTACACGGTCCCATCGCCGCCGGCACCCCCAGCGGAAACGACTTCGAGCGGAGCGTACTCTTCCGAGCGTCTGCCATAGCGCGGCGAGCCTTCGGGAGACCAGAGCGTCGTGTCGGGTGCGGAGGGGGAAAGCTTATACCGCGCCCGGCGCGGGGAGAAGACACCGATGCTCGCCGTCACGACCGCATCGCCCCGGTTCGCACCCATCTCGCAGAGTGTGACGGTGTTTTGCAGCATGCGCGTTCCTTTGACGGCATAGCCAAACCCATACGCCCCGACCGAAAACAGGGTGACGAGTATCGGCACCGTCGCCCAGGTCCATTCTCGCCGATCCAGGCGCTTCAGGATCAGGTAATTGACGGGCACCAGGAGCACTAGGTACGCCCCCAAAAAAAGCGCGATCGCTCCTGCGGGAGGGGCTTTGAGGCCGGGAGCGCGGACCACCGACTGCCAGAACTCGGACTGCCGATAGTAGGAAGAGACCCCGCGGCCCTGAATCAGATTGCCCAGGAGCGGTTCCGACACCGCGCCGCTCAGCAGATCCAGCCAGAACAGGCGTGCCGCCATGGATCTTCCAAAACCGGTCTCTGTCAGGTCTCTGGTGACTGCGGCGACCGTTCCGCGTCCGATGCGCAGCCTCGCGACCGGGTCCGAGGCGACAGGGACCCAGGTGCGGAAGCGCTCCTCCAAACGGAGGGTCGGCGAGGCGACGACCAGCAGCCCCCCACCGACTACCCACCCCCGCAGGGCAGCCACCTGGCTGTCGGAAAACTGGTCCGCGGGGATGTCCGCACCCAGGAAGAGAGCGCCGATGGTGTCGTACCCGGCGGCAGTGGTGGGCAGCATTCCGGCTTCGGGCAGGGTCTCCACCTGAATCGCGGTGGCGGCCACCCGTTTCCGCTGGCCATAGAAAGCGCCTTTTTTCCCCTTGGGCGGGAGCACCGGGGGCACGACCCGCAAAACACCCGTTGCGTTCTCGACACCCAGAGTCTCGCCGCGCAGGTACGAAAGCGCGTCCGGGGCGGCGGTCACTGTCAGCAAGGTCAGAGACGGCTCCGTAAACCGCAGCGGTGCGAAGGTGCGGCGGGTGACAACGCCGCCGCGCCCGTCCCGTCCCTGGCGCAGGACGACCGAAATGTCAGGCTGCTCGCTTTCTGGTACATACACGGTAACCGTGGTTCGCATGGCGCCCGCGCCGCGTGGCAACGTGATCGGCGCAGTCCATACCCCAGACGGCTCCCCTGTCGCAGGGTCGCCGACAGAAACGGTCGCCTCACCGGTGAGCGCCTCGCCCGTGTCGCCATTGGTGAGTGTCAGTGCGATCGGCTGCCAGCGTCCGGAGACAAGGGTGTCCCCAAAAACGGGCCGCATCTCGATCTGGGGCGGCAGGGCGGCGCGCACGGGAGAGACCAGTAAAAGAACCAGGCTGGTTGAAAGAACAGCGGAAGCTGTAACCCATTTTTGCAGCGGAATCACGAAACCAAGATAGGACACCAGGGTTGCAATCTCCTCCGAGGGTTCAAACCTCGAACCTCAGACCTCAAACCTCTGCGCGTGGCGATAGTCCGACTTCCGCGCTGCCGACCGCGGGTACTTGAAAGAAATGATCGCCGCGATCCCAGGCGCTTGTCTGCCAGTTGTCCGGCAGATCCCGGTTCGGAAGCCAGGGAGGCAGGGGAAGAAGAAGGCTTTTGGAAAGAGAGTCCACAAAAGGCTCGTAAAGGAACCGAAGTTCCTGGAGCCGCCGGTCGGACTCCGGGGTCCGCAGAACGTTCAGCCCCGCCTCCCGCAGCATGGCAGAGAGCCGTTCCTGCCGCTCCGGAGGCAGGCGGTCCGGGTCCGGACTTCTTGGCGGCGTGTCGAATACCAGGGCGAGGTCTACCGCCGTGTGGCGTGCCATCGCGAAGGTCATCCGTGCCTGCCACTGCGGGCCATCCGGGACTTTTGCCAGAACAAAGGCGCACGTGTCTAAAATCGCGGTCAGGGCGGAAAGCCAGCTTTGCCGGTCGTGCTGCGAGCGGTAAAACATCAGGACCGGATAGGAAAGATGGCTCTCGATGACCTCCGCGGCCCAGCGCTCATAGCCCTGCAGCATCTCCTTCAAGTCCGCCGCTTCGGGACAGACCGCGATCCGCTCCAGCAGCGCGCCCGCGGAGGGGGGACTGGAAGCCCTGGCATCCAGCAGCGCGATTTCGACCTCGCGGCGTGAAAAAGCGGCATACAGCACGGGCAGATAGCCGATTACAATCGCCAGGAAACCGAATCCCAATCCCGCTTCTAGATCCGCGATCAGCCGCCCCGCAGTCGTGAGCGGTGAAACATCCCCGAACCCCAGGGTGATAAACGTGGTGGCGGAGAGGTAAAAATAGGTTGCGAACGTCGGCTGGGCTTCGGGCGCATGAATCGGCAAATGAAGCCCCGCCTGTAAAATCGCGAACGCCAGAATCAGCCCTAGTGCCCAGCAGTTCAGCAACAGCAGCAAGGAAAAGGGGCCGAAGATCGCCAGGAAATTATCGCGTCCGCTGACGGAAGAGACGTAGCTAAGTCTTTTCCAGACAAACCAGAGCGTTCTGTAGAAGAAGCCGGTCAGCCGAAGGGGGCGCTCGATCCGTCGCGGCAGCAGCAGGGTCTCGAAGGCCTCGAGCATAATGAACGCGATCAGCGCCAGGCTGCCTAGAACCGCGAGGGTGTTCAGACTGATTGCGGCAAGGGTACTCATTGTGCTTATGGTACCCCGGTTTCTGCCACCGGTTCCATCAACCCACGACCTGGCTCAGAAAAGCGCAAGCTGGACCGCCCGGGTGCGGGTGCGGTATACCAGCGAAGGCTGGTCCCGAAGTGCCACTTCTACCACTGCTGGCCCAAAGACCCCCGCCTTGCCACTGGGGAGCAGACCTGCCGCCTTTGCGCGCTTCTTCCAGTAATTCATTGCCATGCGCGGTGTATTGTTGATCTCGGAAAGATGCGAAAGCCAGAAGCAGGCGGGACCCTGCTCAGAGGCGTGAGAAAGAATCAGGTCACAGGCAGCATTATTGGAAAGATGTCCGTGCCGTCCGAGGATACGTGCTTTCAGACTGTCGGGATAGGGGCCGAAGCGGAGTTTGTGAATGTCATGATTGGACTCGATGGCGATCAGCGATGCCCCGACACAGGCTTCGCGAAACTCCGGGGTCACCGTGCCGGTATCGGTAGCATACGCGAGAGCCGTATCGCCGAAAGAGACGCGGAACCCGACTGGATCAACGGCATCGTGCGTCACGGAAACCGACCGGACCCCGAAACTGCCCACGCCCACCTCGCCGCCCGCCGGGAGTATCTGATACGGGGCGTCGCGCCGCTCCTGCGCGAACAGGGTCTCCAGGGTTCCCGCAGTCGAGAAAAGGGGCACTTTGTATCTGCGCGCAAAGGGAATCGCGCCGCGGACGTGGTCAATGTGTTCGTGGGTCAGCAGAATGCCCGAAAGGCGTTCCGGGGCGATGCCACGCTTTTCGATCTCGGTGCGCAGCCGGCGCACGCCTAGCCCCGCATCCACCAGAAGGGCGTCGTCGCCCGCGATCACCAGCAGGGCATTGGCGGACGATCCTGATGCAAGGCAGTGGACGGCGACTTCGCCGGAGCAGGGGGAACCGAGTGATCGAGAGCTGGAACTCACGGGTGCAGTATATTCGAGCAAGGTCCCGGTTGTCAAACAAGAGTTTGTTTGACTTGGCCCGACCCGAAGGTGCCTTGAAACGAGAACGGCCCGCGCGAATCTTCGCGCGGGCCGCTCCCACTGGATATACGGAGACTACCGGGCGCGGCGCGCGCCCGCCCAGTGGTTCACATAGTAGGATTTGCTCAGGCTATCGGTGCGGACCGCATGTCCGCCGCTCGAGGCATGACAGAACTGACCATTGCCGATGTAGATACCGACATGGGAGACCCCGCGCTTGTAGGTGTTCTTGAAGAACACGAGGTCCCCGGGGCGAAGGTCCCCTCTGCTGACCGGCATACCCTTTCGATACTGCTCCGCAGCGGTGCGCGGAAGGCTCAGACCGGCCTGATCGAACAGGTACATCATAAAGCCGGAGCAGTCGAAGGCGCCTCGTCCGGTCGCGCCCATCCGGTAGGGCATTCCTCGGTAAGAAAGGGCATTGCGCGCGATCCGCTCATTGCGGGAAAGATTGCGGTCCACGGGAGGCAGCGCCTTCCGGGGAGTGGCGCTTGCTGGGGCCATCGCCACCTGGACCGGAAGTGGAGCCGCCGCTTCCGCCGCAGCGGGAGGGGCACTGGCGGTGGTTACCTCGAGAGAGGTGGGTTCCGGGGCGGCAGGGGGAGTTTCAAGAACCACCGCGGTAGCGGCAGTGGTCGTGACTTCGGGTGCCGCCGCCGCAATCACCACCGGAGCGGCGACTGCCTGGAAGACACGCGCGCTGCGGACCAGGGGGCGGGATACCAGCGCCGGGGAATTCACGATGACCAGAGGCACAGAAGCCGCCTTTGCTTTCCGGGTCACCGGGCGGGAGGCGACGACTTTCCGGAGCACGGTCTTCCGAGACCTTGTCCGCGCGATCGTGACCTTTGGGTGCGCAGGGGAACGGACGATGAGGCTGCGCTTGTTGCGGCGCGGCTTCGAGGTGTCGCGCGATCCGTTCTCGCTTTTGGCGCTGGCGACTCGGACGGTCTTCTTGGAGATCTTGAGCAGATCGGCGCGTACCCATCCCTCACGACCCGATTCCAGTCTCAGCTTTGCCCAGTCGCCGTTCCGTGCGACCACGGACGCGGCGCGACCGGCGTCCAGGAGAGCGGTGGGCTTGTGGTCTTCGCCAGGGCCGGAACGAAGCCGGGCAGTCTCCACGCGGACCATCGCTTTACGGACACGGGGTAAAGAGGGGGGGGCGGAGCGGCGTGAGGGGCGGGCCAGCGCGGCGATCGGGGTGGAGAGGGTCACTGTCAGTACTGCGGCAGTGGCAAGGACCGCTGCGGTGAGTGACAGACCGAACGAAGCAGTCAGTCTGCGAACGCGCGAGGCGCGCAGAAAATGTATCAACAAATAACTTCCTCTCTTCAGTGTTCATCTTTCGTTCCCGAAAAGGACCCGGCGATGAAACTGCCGAAGGTGAATGTTGCAGGGCAAAGTGCCTTGCAGTTCGATGCAGGCGAAACGTCGAGCCTGCCGAAAACGAGAAACGGTCTTCTTACCCAGATGAGTGTGGAAACTTCACACACCATTCGCGTGTTTTTTCGGCAGAGAGGCGGGACAATTCGGTCCGCCCTCTGCGGGTACACATCGCCACCCAGGGCTTTCGGGACGCGGAGAGGTGGAAGCGGCGTCACCGATGTCCAAGTGTAACCCTAGCGCGCTGCGTCTGTCAACCCTGCCTTGTGAAAAGTTTCACTTATTTATCGGTTGAGGCAGGGGCTTTTTTGAGAGCGGAAAAACCTGAAATCACCGTCTGACTAAAAAAATCGAGGATTTACCAGACCAGAAGTAGATTTTCTCGAAGATTTCCAGGAACCTCTTTGAGTGCTTCCGCGTCTCTAGTCTCCGTGTGCCTTCGCGGTGGCGGATGTCTGACCGCCGTGCCGACCAGGTGTTTCCTCCAAGAATGAACCCCCGGCTCGGATTTTAACACCTTCCTAAACTCACTCCCGGTGCGGCGTGGCACGTTGAAGTCTGCCGGGTGGCTCTGTTGACCGAGCCTCGTTTTTGATTGAAGGGAACTCGAATGAATTTGAAAAACTACCGCTCCGGATTTACGCTGATCGAGCTACTGGTCGTGATCGCCATTATCGCAATCCTCGCCGCGATCCTGTTTCCGGTCTTCGCTCAGGCCAGAGAAAAAGCAAGGCAGGCAAGCTGCCTCTCCAACTTGAAGCAACTCGGTCTCGCATTTGTCGGATATTACACGGATTAC
>JACMJB010000329.1 GCA_014380815.1 Armatimonadota bacterium | reverse complement strand
CTGGACATCGCTCGCGGAACGGCCCTCGGGTGTCCCACTGACCGCGATAAACCGCTGTCGGTTGAGACGGGTGATCTGGCTCGGGCCGGTGCCGTATACCGCGGTCGCAACCTGCCGAAGCTCGATGATCGGACCGCCCGGCGGGATGCCGGGTCGCTGCGGGAGCGCACCGGCGGCGCTGCTGGGAACAATACTCGGCTTAAGCGGCAGCGAGAGCAGTGTTTCCACGGTCTTGCGGCGCTCGGTGGGAAGCTGTACCTGGATCGGGTACTGGAACCCGTTCTCCTGGAAATAGCTGGCGATATTGCCGTTGGTTGCCGTGCCGATGGTGTTTGCGATGTCCTGGAACGAGAGGCCAAGCTGCGCTGCCTTCGCCCGGTCTACCTTCCACTGGATCTCCGGCTTGGAATCCTGCCAGTTCACGTCCACGTTCTCGTATCCGGGAACGTCGCGGACGGCGGCGGTGACTTCCCTGCCCAATCGGGAAAGCACGGCGAGGTCCGGCCCGATCAGGTTGACCTCGACATTCTGGTTGCCGCCGGTCAGGATCTGGGTCACCAGGTCAATCTGATTGATGCGCGGCGATGCCCCGGCGATCCGCCCCATCTCCTTGCGGAGATCATTGATTACTTCCTGAGTGGTCGCCCTGCGCTCCCGCTTGAGCTTGACAATGGCGGACCCCTGGTTCGCGATCAGGGCCGCGGAGGCCCCGCGGATACTCAGGTTTGTTCCCGCCGCTGAGAAGGCGGTCTCGACGTTCGGGTTCTTGAGAAGAATCGCCTCGACCTGCCGCATGGCGCGGTCCGTGCGCTCGAAGCTGGTCCCGACCGGCATCTTGACATTGACCTGGAAATCGCCGCTGTCGGTCTGGGGCATCAGTTCCACCCCAATAAATGGGACCAGCAAAAGGCTCAGGCCGCACGCCGCGAATGCCCCGCCGACCACAAGCCAGCGATGACCGAGCGACCATCGCAGAGCGTTTCGATAGTTGTTGTCCAGTGTCTCGAACTGATGTCCGGACCACCGGAAGAAACGGCCCAGGATCGTGCGGTCGTTCTTGCTGACCCCCTCTTCGCCGTGTTCGTAATCTTCGGTCTTGATCAGGCGCGAGGCGAGCATTGGAACCACGGTGATGGCGTCCAGCAGCGAGACCGCGATGGAGAAGATCACCACCAGGGCAAGCTGCGTGAACATCTGACCGCTCTGACCCTGGATCAGCAACAGCGGCAGAAAGACGATCATAATGGTGACCGTGGAGGCGATAACCGCCGTCATGATCTCCTGCGACCCGGAGACAGCGGCCTCGGCGGCGCGCTTCTTATCGCGCTCGATATGTCGGAAGATATTCTCCAGAACCACGACCGCGTCGTCCACGATCAGGCCAATGGCAAGCGCCAGGCCGCTTAGGCTCATGGTGTTCAGCGAGAACCCGCACAGATAGATCAGCGCGAACGTCGAGATGACCGAGATCGGGATGGAAAGCGCGACCACCAGGGTCGAGCGGACATTGCGCAGAAAGAACAACAGAATGACGACGGCAAGCGCGCCGCCGATCAGCCCATCTTCTTTGACGCGGTTGACGCTATTCTCGATAAACTTTGACTGGTCATAGGAGAGCCGGAACTGAAGGTTCGGATACTGACGCTTGGCTTCCTCGATCCGCTCGCGGACCGCCTCGGCAGTGGCGATGGTGTTCGCGCCGCTCTGCCGCACGATCAGCAGTCCCACGGAAGGTTCGCCGTTCAGGCGCGTGGCGATGCGCGTCTCCGGGCGGTCGTCCCGAACCGTGGCGATCTCGCCCAGCGCGACAACGCGCCCGTCATACGCCCCGACCGGCGTGCTTGCAACCTCTTTGGCGGAGGTAAACAGGCCCGTGGAGCGGATGGTGTATTCGGTGTCGCTTTCCTTGGCGATACCGGCGGGCAGGTTGATATTCTCCTGCGCGATCCGGTCCCCCACCTGCTTGAGAGACAGCCCCCGTGCTCGCAGCTTGTCCGGGTCCACATTGACGATAATCGCGCGCGTCTCGCCTCCGGTCACGTTCACCGCCGCGACTCCGTCAGCGGACTCCAGGATCGGGGCGATGTCGTTGTCGAGAAGCGTCCGCAGCTTAACGGTATCCTTCTCGCCGGATACGCCGTAGACCAGGATCGGGGTCTGGGACGGGTCGTACTTATTGACGATCGGGGTCTGCAGAGTCGGGTCAATCGGGAAACTGCGTCGGGCGCGCTCCACCTGCTGAAGCACGTCCACCGCCGCCTGCCCGATGTCCACGCCCCAGTTGAACTGGACGCGGACATTGGATGTGCCTTCATCCGTGGTCGAGGTGACCTCATACAGACCGGGCACGGACGAAACCGCCCGCTCCAGCGGGCGCGTCACCTGGGTCTCGATCTCCTCCGGAGAAACGTTGGGCCAGGTCGTGGAGACCGCGACCGTGGGAAGCGAGACATTGGGCAGCAGGTCCACGGGCAGCCGCGTATAGCAGACCGCGCCCAGGAGCACAAGCGCCGCGATCCGCATGGTGACCGCGACGGGCCGTGTTACGGAAAACTGGGCGATATTCACTTTTGACTTCCTCCCCCTGCTCCCGCTGGGGGAGCCACCTGCGCGGCGGTCGCCGACGCCCCACCGTCTTTGCCGCGCTTCGCCTCCGCGATACGGACCGATTGACCGTCTTTGACCTCGCGGCCCGTCAGAATGACGACCTTCTCGCCCGGCTCGAGGCCGCTGGACACGGCGACAGACTTATCGTCGGAAAGACCGGTCCGAACGTTCCGGACCTGGGCCTTGTTCTCGGCAGTCACCACCGTGACCGTCGCCGCACCGGCGGCGTCCCCGTCGGCGGCGCGGTCGGTCTCGGTGAAGCGCACGGCCTCACGCGGGACGGTCACCACATTCCGCGCCCGTTTGGTCTCCAGCACAACCTGACCGGACATACCCGGCTTGATCCGCCCCCTGGGGTTGTCCAGCCTCACCCGGATCTGGAACTGACGGCTCTGCAGGTCGGCAGCCGGATTCAACTGGGTGATGCGGCCCGTGTAGGCTTCGCCGGAAAGGGCATCGAAGCGGACCACTGCCGTCTGCCCGAGATACACGCTGCGGCTGACCTCCTCCGGAACACTGGTTGTCAGCCACACCTGCCGGATGGCCTGAACCGTCACGATGGTCTGACCGGGCGTGGCAAGCCCGCCGGGGTCCAGACTTCGCTGGGTCACCACGCCGGTCAAGGGAGAGCGCAAGACCGTGTCCCCGAGCCGTGCCTGCGCGGCACGAACATTGGCTTCGGCGGCACGAACGGCGGCGGCGAGCGCCTGAAGATTCTTCTGATAGGCGGAGCGCTGGGAGGTGTTCGCCTGGGCGGAGGACAGCGTCGCCCTGGCCTGGGCGACCCCGGCTTGCGCCGCCGCGATGTCGCTCTTTGCCTTGTTTTGGGCGATCTGTACCTGTCGCTCGGCGACTCGCTGCTGGGCAAGCGCCGAATTCTGGGCGGCAAGGGCATTTTCTTTCCGTTGCCCGGCCTCGTCAAGCGCCCCCTGCTGGACCTTCAAAATCGTCTGGGCGTTATCCAGGTTCTGCCGGGCGGTCGCCCCTTCTTTGACCAGCGACTGCTGACGCTGGAGGCTCACCTGAGCGTTTTCGAGGTTTGCCTGGGCGGTGCGGATCGCGGCCTCGGAACTCGCGATCTCCGCTTTCGCCGCCTCGACACGGCCTTCGGCATCCGCCACGGCGGCCTGGGCAGCGGCGATCTGCGCGCCCTGATCCGCACTGGCCTGGGCGCTGACCGCCCGCGCCGTCGCCAGAGCCGCCTGCTGGGTTTGGATCGCCGCTCCGACGCCGACGTTTGTCGCATCCTCAGTCACCTGCGCCTGGGCAAGCCGCGACTGCGCTTCGGCGAGCGTCGCCTCGACATTGCGGACATCGGCCTGCACCTCGGCGGGGTCAATCCGGGCAAGGATCTGCCCCGCCTGGACCGAGTCGCCCTCACGGACCTGCAGGTATTGAAGACGCCCGGCCACTTTAGGGGTGACATTCACGGTGCTGGGCGCCTCTGCCGAGCCGACCGCCTCATAAGTCTCCACAATGTCCCGCCGAACCGCGACAGCAGCCTCCACAATGCTGCCCGCCTTGCCGCGCGCCGCCTGCTGGGTCTTCCGGGCCGCGGTCTCCGCATTCTTCTGGGAGATCCGCCAGCCGATCATCCCCAGAAGAAGGATGGCGGGAACCAGAAACACAATCCATCGCTTCATCATCAGTCCCTTACCTGCCTGCATCTAAAAAGTAGTTTAGGTATATTAATATTACAGTGGTATTAACGGTAAATGCGCGAACAATGTTCCCACTTCGGGAGCAGGGAAAAGAAAAAGCCGACAGTGTGCACTGTCGGCTCCTCCCGCAATCCCCAAACGGCTCTGTCTATTCGATGGGCGGCGGTGGGCCGCCGTTTCCCCCGTCCCACTGTCCAAAGCCCTCCCTGCCGCCGCGCTGCGGTCGGGGGTTCGCCTCGCGGTAAACTTCCACGATCTCTTTTTGCCCCGCTGTCAGGATTCGCAGGACTTTTTCCTGGGTCAGCCGACGCTCCTGCTGCATCCGGCTGGGACTGGGACGGCTGGCGCGTTCGCCGCCACCGCCCATCGGTGGGGGTGGGGGACCGCCTCCCGGCAGTGCGGCAAGCTGCTTCACCTGATCCGTTGTCAGTTTCAACTGGCCGAAAACACCTGGTGGAACTTCGGCGCGGCCCAGGGCATCCAGCGCTTTTATCAGGGTCGGCAGCGTGCTCTTTTGCTCAGAGGTAAGGACCACCTCGATTTCCGCAGCGGCCTTCTGATCAAGGCCCCGCAAAGTCTCGCGCATTGCCTGCATCGTTTCCTGGTTTGGGGGGCCATCGGGGCGCTGCTCTGGTCGCGGCATCTGCTTCTGCTGGTCCTGCCGAAGCTGTCTTTGGATCTGTGTGACCTTCGCTGCCTGGTTCGTGGTCAAACCAAGGCCTGCTGTCAACGCCTCGACCGGAACGCTGGTGACCGTCACCGGGCGCGGTCCGCCAAAGGGGCGTCGTCCGCCTGGTCTGCCCGGCCCGCCTGGCCCTCCCCGTCCCCGAAACCCACCCTGTCCACCCTGGCCTTCCGGCCCGCCTCCCCCCATTGGGGGTGGGCCATCCGGCGGCTGGAAGGCAAAGGCTGCCTGGCCCAGCAATGGCCCGGTGAGGGCCGCCCCGATCGCAGTCAGCGCTGCGATTCGCCGCCCGCTAAGCACAAAATAGCTTTTCATCTTCGGTCCCTTTTCCCCATTCTCGTTCTGGGCGGCGTCACCGTTTCGCTTCGCCGCGACAGGCTCAGTATCCGGTGCGAACATGAGAGCCAGATGAAAAACGATGAAAAAATAGCGCATCTCGAAATTTATTTTAAGGAAAAGAGATCCAGTGCTTTTCATCTGGCTTCATCGTTTTTCATCTGGCTCTCCTGTTCACGCGGTATCCTACAAACCAACAAAGCTATGAAGATACTGCTGGTCGAAGATGAAGAGGGGATCGCAAGCCTGATCCGCCGTGGTCTGGAAAAGGCGAATCTTTCCGTGGATCGAGCACCGGATGGCACGACCGGCCTTCAGATGGCGCGCGAGCGGACCTACAGCCTGGTGATCCTGGACCTGATGCTGCCCGGGATCAATGGTCTGCGGATCTGCGAAGCGCTGCGGGCGGAGCAAAACCCGGTGCCGATTCTGATGCTGACCGCTCGGGATGCGGTTGAGGACCGGGTGCGGGGGCTGGAGACCGGGGCGGACGATTACCTGCCCAAGCCGTTCGATTTTGCCGAGCTGCTGGCGCGGGTGCGGGCGCTGCTGCGGCGTGACAAAGTCCACCGTACGCGCGTGATCCGGATTGCGGATCTCGAACTGGATACCGCGCAGCGGCGGGTGACGCGGGCGGGGGTTGAGATCGGCCTCAGCCACCGGGAATATGATCTGCTGGAGGCGCTCGCCTCGCGTGAGAGCCAGATCCTGACGCGCGACGTGATCCTGGATCGCGTTTGGATGGACGAAGACTCACTTTCCAATACCGTAGATGTTTACATCGGTGCGCTCCGAAAAAAAGTTGATGCCGGACACGAGGTCAAACTGATACAAACCGTGCGCGGCGTTGGCTACACGCTGCGCGCCCCGATGGTGGGGGAGTCACCATGACGCCCACGAGACAGTCGGCGCGGTTTTCGTGGCGGTCGCTGCGCACCCAGCTTATCTTCTGGAATGTCCTGGCACTTGCGATCCTGCTGGCGGGATTGGGGCTGGTGATCCGGTATACGGTGGTTGCCACGATGATCTCCTCCGTGGACCGGGAACTCGATTCTCGGACCCGCCGCGGGCCGCGCGACGGTCCTGGCCGCCCGCCGCCGCCACTGGATGGCCGATTCCGCCGCGACCCGAGGTTCCAGGGCCGGAGGCCATTTCCTTTGGACGCAGACGACCGTTACCGTCCGCGCCGCTTCGACCGAACGGGGAAGCTCGCGGAGCCTTTTGGCAGCGGCTCTGACAATGCGTCGCTCCTGGATCCGCGCGCGTTCGCACGCGCGCTGCATGGGGGGCAGCCGGTCTTCGCCACCGTGACGGTGAACGGGGAGCGCCTTCGGGTGCTGTACCGCCCTTCGCCGTCGCAGCCCCCGTTCGAGGGGGTGGTTCAAGTCCCTTACTCGCTGACCGAGGTGGACCGCGCCATCGGTGGGCTGAACCGCGCCCTGCTCGTTCTGGTGCCGGTCGCGCTGCTCTGCGCGGGAGCGGGCGGCGCGGCGCTGACCGATCAGGTGCT
>JACMJB010000054.1 GCA_014380815.1 Armatimonadota bacterium | reverse complement strand
TGATCGGCTCCGCCTTCTCGATGGGTTCTTCCGCGTATCTTGCGGCAAAGTCGGAGCGCGAGGTTCACGAGGCCGAGATCGCCCGCGAGCGGCGTGAGATCGAGATGGACCCCGCCCACGAGCGCGAGGAGCTGGAACTGATGTATCAGATCAAAGGCTTCACCGAAGAAGAGGCGCGTCAGATGTCAGACCGGGTCAGCCGGTCTCCGGAGCAGTTTCTGCAGACCATGGTCGCCGAGGAGCTGGGGCTATCGGAAGAGCGTCTGCCAAACCCGTTGAACTCCGCGCTCGTGGCGACCGTTTCCACTGCCATAGGGGCGTTTTTGCCGATTATCCCCTTCTTCTACGCCAGCGGCGGGAGCGCGGTGATCCAGTCGCTGATCATCTCTATCGTGGCCCACTTCGCGGTCGGCGCCAGCAAAACGTTCATCACGGGTCGTTCCTGGGTGACACAGGGGCTGGAGATGACCCTTGTCGGGATGCTGGGCGGGGCACTCGCCTATGGCTTTGGTCTTCTGATCGGGGCGCACGGAGCGTTGTGAGAACCCGGCGACGTTTCCATGGGCTTTGCAGCAGCAGAATAGATTGGTACCGGTACCGTCAACTTCGGCCTTTGCCTTTTTTATTTTGACTGGAAGAGCGCAAAATGGGGTCCAAAATGGTTTTTCATTGGCGCGGGTGCATCCCGGCGTTTTCAGCGAAGCGAGAGTAAGGAACCAGCATTAGTATGACCGCGCAATCTTTGGAGGCACCCGACAGCAGCAGCGGGTCGCTCCCTTCGCTGCCTGAAGTGTACCGCAGCGTCACCATTCCCACTGGATTGAGTCGGCTAAAGAAGTTTCTCGCCTTCGCGGGGCCGGGCTACCTGGTGAGCGTCGGCTATATGGACCCTGGCAACTGGGCCACCGATCTTGCGGGCGGGTCTAAATTCGGTTACGCCCTGCTCTGGGTGATTCTCGCCTCGAACCTGATGGCGATGCTGCTGCAGACGCTCTGCGCCCGTCTTGGGCTGGCGACGGGCCGGGACCTGGCGCAGTCCTGCCGGGACTATTACAAAAAGCCCGCCGCGATCGCTCTCTGGCTGCTCTGCGAGATCGCGATCATCGCCTGTGATCTGGCCGAGGTGATCGGGTCGGCGGTCGCGCTTCAGCTCCTGTTCGGGATTCCCTTGATTGCGGGAGTTCTCATCACCGGCCTGGACGTCCTTGCGATTCTCGCCCTGACCAAGTTCGGCTTTCGCAAGCTGGAGGCGATTGTCATCACGCTGGTCGCGACCGTCGCGGGCTGCTTTGCCTTGGAGATGTTTCTCGCGCGACCCGATTGGGGCGGCGTTGTGCGCGGGCTGGTGACACCCGGTTTTCCTGCCCCGTTCAGCGGCGAGGGCGGCTCCCTGCTGATCGCGCTGGGGATCCTGGGGGCAACCGTCATGCCGCACAACCTCTATTTGCACTCCTCGGTTGTGCAGACCCGCGCCAGTGACCGCTCTCCGGGCGGCATCCATCAGGCGATCCGCTACAACACACTCGATACCGTCATCGCGCTCGGCGCGGCCTTCTTTGTCAATGCCGCGATCCTGGTGCTGGCGGCGGCGGCCTTTCATGCGACCGGCACCGTCGTGGACGAACTCCAGGAGGCGCACCGCCTTCTGAACCCGCTCTTGGGCGGCGCGGCGGCGACCGCCTTTGCCGTGGCCCTGCTTGCATCCGGGCAGTCCTCCACGATTACGGGGACGCTTGCGGGTCAGATCGTGATGGAGGGCTTTCTCCGCATCCGTATCGCGCCGTGGCTGCGGCGGCTGATCACGCGCGGTCTCGCGATCATTCCCGCCATTGTCCTCATCAGCGTCTCTGGGGGCAGAAATACGGTCGGGCTGCTCGTGCTGTCGCAGGTCGTGCTTTCGATGCAGCTTTCTTTTGCGATCTTCCCGCTCCTGATGTTCACCTCAGACAGAAAGCGGATGGGAGAGTTTGTGAACCCACTCTGGATACAGGTCGTCGGTTATGCGGTCTGTACCGTGATCGCCGCCCTGAATCTCAAACTGCTCTGGGACACCATCGGCCCGGTCTGGTTCAGCGTTATGGTCGCTGTCACGCTTCTGTTTGCCGCCTACGTGATGTTCGTCTACAAGGAGAAACCCGCACCGCCTCGCGCAGTCGAGGCACGATAAAAAGAGGCCCCCGGCGCTGCAACGCCAAAGTCCTCTCGTCGGAGCCGGATACCGTGGTACCCCAAGACCCAGAACACCTTATGGTACCACTGACCGGCTTCCTGCTTGAACCCCCTCAATCAAGGAGCTACTACGTTGAATCCCCCTAAACACAGTGCTTTCGGATCTCACGTTCCGCGAGTCCAGACCCGACCCCAACGTTTCGCGAGCCGCGCAAGCGCGAGACACCCTCGTATGACTGCGTTCACGCGGGTCTCTTCCGGCTTTACCCTGATCGAACTGCTCGTGGTGATCGCGATTATCGCCATCCTCGCCGCGATCCTGTTTCCGGTCTTCGCCCAGGCGCGGGCGAAGGCGCGGCAGGCGACCGCTCTGAGTAATCTCAAACAGATCGCCGTCGCCCAGATGATGTACTCGCAGGACTATGACGAGCTATTCCCACGGACCATGGTGGTGGATGAGGTGACCGGGGAGCCGATCACCATCGGCTGGGAGGTCATTCACAACTATCAGGAGACCCTGAACCCGTATATCAAGATGGGCCGGGGGGACGCCAACAAAACGAGTGTCTGGTGGGATCCGTCCGACCCGGACAATGAGCGCGGCCTGATGTGGGGATCGTTTCTCGCGAACGGGTATGTCACCGGGGTGCCACGCGCGGTATCAGAGATCGCTAATCCCTCGGGGACCGTATTCATGGTGCTCCGGCAGCGGGACTGGCAGAAAGTGTTCGGTCTCGCCTACCCCACCGCCACTCCTGCATCTGGCGACCCGTGGTACTCGTCAGAGTATTACGACATGTGCTTTGACCCCTGGGAGCCGGTCAGCGCGGCAAGCCCCTATTATTGGCAGAAGGGTAAAGTGCCGCCGCCCTGTTCCGAGTTTCCCGGCGCGGCGGGGTGCTCCAGCTGGGACATCACGATAGACAAGACGCGCTACGGGGGTTCGACTCTCTTCTCATACCTGGACGGGCACGTCAAGGTGGGGCGCTTTAAGCAGGCCTACCGTTCGCCCGACGACAACGATTTCGACCTTTTTTAAGTCCATCAGCGGGTCAGGACGCCGCTTCACCGCGGCGTCTTGGTTTCGTCTTCGCTTGGTTTGGCCTCGTGGTAGCGGACACGCTTGACGAACGAGACGGATTCAGGGCCGGGGGGCGGGGCACGATCTATCACGAAGCCGCCGTCTTCCAGGCACTCCAGCGCCTCGTCGTTACGCGCGGAGTCTTCCTCGTCTTCCTTGGTTCGTTTGTGACGGACCGCGTAGAAAGCCCCGCCGGCGACGATCAGAACAAAGACGGTCCAGAAGATCGGTGCCTTCAGCAGGTGCGGCAGATTTTCCTCCGCCACGCCGCGCGACCGGTAGAAGATGTCTACCGTGGTCGAGGCTAGTTTGACGCCGGCCCATCCCACCAGTCCATACGCCATATGATCGAGCGTCGGATACTTTTTAATCAGCGCGATGAAGAACGAGGCGGCGAGACGCAGCAGCACAATCCCAAGAAATCCGCCGGTATAGACGATCCATAGCTTGTTCGGGTTGTTGACCAGCGCGACCGCCACCAGGATCGAGTCCACCGCGAACACGATATCGGTGACCTCGACCAGAAACACCGTATGCCAGAAACCAGCCCTTTTCTTGCCTGCCGACGCCGCCTCTTCCTCTGGGGTCTCGTGACGCTGGGTGAAGTGCCGGATCGCCAGTCCCAGCAGGTACACAGAACCGATGGCGCAGATCGGCCAGAGGTTCATAATAAACTTGGCAAGGAAGATTCCGATACCACGAAGCGTAAATGCCCCAAATAGGCCGTAGAGAAGGGCTTTCTTTTGCTGATCTTCGGGCAGGTGGCGCACGAGCAGGGCGAGAACAAGGGCGTTGTCGGCGGAAAGCAGACCCTCCAGCACAACCAGGGTAGCAACGACCAGCAAATCGGGCACGTGAATTTCGGGCATGAGCCGAACCGGCTTCTCCAATCCTTCGCATTTCCCCGTCAGGAGTGGGTTATCGGGGTACAAGCCGATTATACCTTGTTAGGGGGGACCAAAGGGACGCGGCAGGAAACGCCCCCCCTCCCGGCGAACGTCCACTCAGTAGGAAAAAACAATGCCAGATAGTTCCGGAACCCGACCCGAAGCGTCCGAAACCGACCTGCATCCCCTGGCGGGGATTGAGGCCACGCTGGCCCCCTCCGCGCTCTCGCTGCGTTTCGGCTCCGGCGTTTTCGTGGAGGCGGAGGAGCTGCGAACGGCAGAGGACCTGCGCCCGCTTCTGCAGGACCCCGATCTCACCGATCTGAATGGCGCACTTTACCACCTGTACCGGCGGCTTGCTCCCACCACCGCCACCGGGGCGGAAATCGCCCGGCGCGGGCTGATTTATGTCGCCCTGGTGTTGCGTCCGGGCACCATTGGCGCGGTGGAGCTGGCCCGAACCCGCGGCCATGCCAACTCCACCGCGCCGGGGACCAGTATCGCCTACCCGGAGGTCCACGAGATCTGGCACGGGCATGGTCTGCTTTATCTGCAGAACGGGGTTACCGCCGAAGCGGGGCGGGACACCGTGGTGATGCCGCTCTTTCCCGGCGATAAAGCGATCCTTGCACCGGGCTGGGCGGGGCTGCTGGTCAACGTCGGCGACACGCCGCTTGTGGTCGGATCGTGGCGGAGCGAGGACTGCATCCTGCAGCTTGACGCGCTGGCGGCGCTCGGGGGGATGGCGCACCATATCCTCAGGGACGAGGAAGGTGGGGTCTGGAAGACGGCGGCGAATGCGCGCTACGGGACGGACATTGCCGCACCGCGCACCGTTGCCGCGCAGGATATCGCCGCCTTTGGACTCAAAAAGGAGGAGCCGATGCTGACCGCCTTCCGGCGCAACCCGGACTTCCTACGCTTCATGCTGCGCCCGCAGGATTACGAGACCGTGTGGGCGGCGCTCTACCGCGGCACTGGGGCGGAACTCTGACCGATGCCACTGGACCCACAACCGCTTTCGGTCCTCTCTGCACGGCTGGGCGCGGAAAATATCCGGACCGATGACGATGCGCGCGCGCGCGCATCGGGTTCCTGGAGTCCGCTTTACACCAAAGCGAAGCTGGCATCCACAGCGACAACAGTGGACGCCGTCGCCGTTCCCGGCGATCCGGACGAGGTCGCGGCAGTCGTGCAGTGGGCAAAAGAACATCAGGTCTCGCTGACACCAGTCGGCGGGGGTTCCGGTATCACCGGAAAAGACGACCGGGACCCGGCGCGCGGGCTGGTCGCCGTAGATCTGTCCCGCCTGCAGACGGTGCGCTGGGACGAAGAATCGCTCCTGGTCCACGCCGGCGCGGGCTGTGTCCTGGGCCAGTTGGAAGAGCAGCTAAATGCCCATGATTACACACTGGGTTTCATGCCACAGAGCCTTCACCTGGCGACGGTCGGTGGGGCGGCGGCGACCAACCTGGTCGGGCTGCTTTCCGGTCGCTACGGACGCCTGCGTGAAATCGCCGCTGGCCTGGAGGTAGTTCTGGCGAACGGGAGTCTGGTAAGGACGCAGGCTGATCCCGGAGCCGGAGCGGCCTTCGATCTTCAGGACCTGCTGATCGGCTCGGAGGGGACACTGGGGATCATCACCGAGGTCTCGCTTCGGATGCGCCCTGTTCCCGAAGTCCGTGCCTGGGCGGTCTTTTCTTTTCCGACTTTCAGTGATGCATCCGAGGCGCTGCGCCTGATCTACCGCAGCGATGCTCGACCGGCCGGCGTTCGCCTGCTGGATACAGAGGCCGCCGGGCAGCGTCTGGCAGCCGCCGGGTTTTACGCTCCCGCCTCGCTCCTTCTGCTTGCCTTCGAGGGCGACGAACTGGTGCAGACCGGTCCCTACCAGGTGGCTTATGCTATCTGCCAGAAGATCGGCGGAACCCCCCAGGCCTCCGAAATCGGCGAGAACTGGTTCGAGGAAGAGCGCAGCCGAACGGACTGGCTTGCGCCCAACGCCCGTGCGGGCGGGCTGGCGGACGCCTTTGCGCTCTCCGCCACCTGGTCAACCTTGAAGGCGGTCCATGACGCCACCCAGAGGGCCATGGCCCCCCTGGTGACGCATCTGGACGCCCAGATCACCCATGCCTATCCGACTGGCGCGGCACTTACCATCGTCTTTGAAGCCCAGGCAGAGCCACCGACCCCGGAAGCCTCGGTCCGCCTTTACGAGCGGATCGTGGCGGCAGGTCTGGAAGCCGCCCTGGAATCGGGCGGAAGTATCGCGCACCACTACGGGGTGGGCCGCACCCGGAGCGGGTATTTCCGCCGGGAGCGCGGCCCGGCAGCGACCGCCGCACTGCAGGCCCTGAAAGCCGCACTTGACCCCGACGGCCTGCTGCCGCCCGTTTAAAGAGAGGGGATTCCGATCAAACATGCCACTGACACTTCCCAGTGAGGACACATTTCCGCTCTGGCCGATGGGCGAGGTTCCCGGCTCGCTGGGGCTGGGCGAAGAGGACATCCCGACCCTCACGGTGTACCGGCCTTCGGCGGGGACGGGGACGGGTGGGGCGGTCGTCATCTGTCCGGGTGGCGGCTACGGGCATCTGGCCGATCATGAGGCCGGACCGGTCGCGCTCTGGCTGAACACCTTGGGCGTGACCGGATTTGTGCTGCGCTACCGCCTGGGACCCCGCTACAGGCACCCCGCCCCCCTCGCGGATGCTCAGCGCGCAATCCGCACGGTCCGCGCCCGCGCCGCCGCCTGGGACATTGATGCGCAGCGCGTCGGAATCCTTGGCTTCTCGGCGGGCGGGCACCTCGCTTCCACCGCGGCGACCCATTTCGATACCGGAGATCCCGGGGCATCGGACCCCACCGAGCGGGAAGGCAGCCGCCCCGATGTCGCGATTCTTATCTATCCAGTCATCAGCCTCGGCGAGCGAAGCGCCCACCTGGGATCACGCCGAAACCTGCTCGGCGAAACCCCGACACCGGAAATGATCGCCTCGCTCTCCAACGAAACGCAGGTGACGCCGGAGACGCCGCCTGCTTTTCTGGTCCACAGTGTGGACGACACGGGTGTTCTGGTGGACAACAGCCTTCAGTTCGCGCTTGCCCTTTCGGCAAGCCGCGTCCCATTCGCGATGCAGATCTACGAACACGGCGGTCATGGCTACGGGCTTGGCGACACTGACCCGGTGCTTTCCGCCTGGCCCCGCGAGTGCGCCGCCTGGCTCCGGGCACGCGGTTTCTTGGGCACGGCGTAACGTTCTGTCCAGGGGATCTGAGACTACAATTTCAGGGTGATCCCACGCCGCTGCAGCGCCCCTGCAATCCAGAGAACGCCCACCGAAAAGGCGACCGCGCGGCAGAAGCCGATCGGGAAGCGGCTGCCCAGTGTGTAGTACCAGGGCGGCATCCCCGCCGCAATCAGTGATTCGAGCAGAAAATAGAGCAGGGGAGCCAGAACGTACGCGAGCAGGGCATTTTGCCCGGCGGGGATGAGGCGCATCGCCCACTGTTGCGGACGAACATCCCCCACCCCATAGGCCAGGCACCACAGCCAAACGGTCACTGCAGAGCTGACAAGGCACCAGGGCAGAGTCGCGGCATTTTTGTTGTACGTGAAGACGGTGTTGAGATCGTGCGCGGTATGCAGCAGGATGCCTGCAGTCGCCAGACCCAGCCCGTAGAGGAAGGCCCATCGAAAGCGCGATGCGGGCGCCGTGGGGCCGGGGACGAGAATCATTCCGAGCGCCATACCAGAGACGGTGACAGCAGCCAGCGAGCCAAGCGTAGTTCCGACCGAGACCCACTGCGAAAGCCAGGCAAGACCCGGCAGCCCCCCGGCGGCCTCCGCGACCGCGACACAGTACAGCAAGCCGATCACCCCAATGACCCCGGCAAGGTTTTTGCGGAGGAGCACGCAGACAGTGCAGGCGACGAGATAGGCCCAGCCGATCAGTCCAAGGATCCCCCACCACTGCGGGCGAAGCTGCATCCATCCCGCAGCATCGTTCCCGCGGTAAAGCAGAGCCGCTGCCGCCAGCATCGCTATCCCGGTGACTCGCAGCAGGAGGGTCACGGTCCGCGCATTCCTCCAGGAAGCAGGGAGCACGATCCAGGTCAGCACGATCCCGACGTGCGTCAGCAGCCCCCAGAGAGCTGGACTCAGTGGACCGTTGGGCGAGATCGTCTCACCGTTCACCATCAGCACGCCGATCAGCAGGAGGCTTCCCGTACGGAGGAGGATATGTATCCAGATCTGGCGCAGCGGCACTCCCCTTTCCCGCCGACTTTCGATGGCAAAAGGGATGGAGACCCCGACAAGCAGCAGGAAGGCCGGGAAGACAATGTCCACAAAGGTCATCCCATCGGCGTTGGAAGGCTCCAGATGCTTCATCCAGGCGGGGGTACCGACAACTCCTGAGACATCGTTCACGAAGAACATCACGAGGATAATAAAGCCTCGGAGCAGATCCAGTGACTGAAGCCGGGCGGCAGGACGCGGGTCTTTGATCGTTTCCATAGGGAACTATTCGAGCGGCGCGGATGATCTCCTTTTCCCCCTGCACTTTTCTGCGTTTCGCGAACCGTCCCCGAATCAGACACGCGGTCTACGAGAGCCACTGCTTCTAGTCCTGATAGTTATTGACACCGACCACGAAATCGCCTTTCATATCGGCCTCGACCCAATGTTTTGGTTTTTCATTTGCAAAAGTGGCCCGGATCGGGGTTCCGTCGTCATCCTGGCAGTCGGGGCCGACGCTGTAAAGCAGATACGTACCACCGGCAAGGCGACGATAGCGCACCGGCGTGCCCCCTGTCGAGGCGAATGGGTCGGCGGGAATCCGGCTCAGATAACCATGGCTCACCAGCGCCCCCAGGCTTTCAGGGTGTGCGCCCTGCTCGGCTCGATAAGCCCTCAGTGCGAGAACCGTGGTCAGCAGTGCATTCTGCATTCGCGTATCGTCTTCTTTGAACCGGGCTTGCGTGAATACGGGGAGCAGTATCGCGTTGATAGGATC
>JACMJB010000328.1 GCA_014380815.1 Armatimonadota bacterium | reverse complement strand
TGGTGGTCACTGGTGGGGCCGCCTCCACCTCGATGCTCCAGCGACGCTTCAAAATCGGCTACACCCGTGCGGCTCGCCTGGTGGATATTATGGAGCAGAAGGGCATCGTCGGACCGCTGGACGGCGCGAAACCTCGTGATATTCTCAAATCCCGTGACGAAGTCGAGCAGATGTTTCTGACGGGCGGGCCAACGGAGGAGTGATACAACACAATGATGCAGCAGACGCCTACAGCCGAAACGATCAGCTATCCGGACAGCGATGGCAACCCTCTGTCGGATAATACCCGCCAGTTTCGGTGGATCATGACGCTCAAGGGCAATCTGGACATTTTGTATCGTGATGTCCCGGAAGTCTTTGTCGCGGGGGACCTGCTTTGGTACCCGGTCAAAGGCAGCAACACGGTTCGTGCGGCCCCGGACGTGATGGTGGCTTTCGGCAGGCCGAAAGGGGATCGCGGAAGCTACAAGCAGTGGGAAGAAGAAAATATCCCTCCCCTGGTGGTCTTCGAGGTGCTTTCACCAGGAAATCGGATGCGCGAGATGGCACTGAAGTTCGACTTTTACGAAAGATACGGGGTCGAGGAGTATTATATCTACAACCCCGATACGTTTGACTTTAGCGTCTGGCAGCGGAGTGAGGGACGTCTGCGCATTGTGGAGGACGATCTCAGGGACGACACCTGGGTGAGTCCGCGCCTGGGAATCCGATTCGTTGCGCCCGGCGACGGTGAGCTGCAGGTATTCTACCCAGATGGTCGCCCTTTTCTCGGATTTGTTGATTTGGAAGAGGCTCGTCTGGCTGCCGAGCGACGGGCCATGTCCGCCGAACAGCGGGCCACGTCCGCCGAACAGCGAGCGGAACAATTAGCATCGAAGCTTCGCGCACTCGGCATTGACCCGCAAACGGTTTGAGGAGACAGAAAAATGGCAGCGGATAGTTCGTTTGACATCGTTTCGAAAGTGGACATGCAGGAGGTAAAGAACGCGATTGATCAAGCCATCCGGGAGATCGGTACGCGCTTCGATTTCAAGGGGTCCGAAAGCACCATCGAACTGGACGAGAAGACCAGCACGATCAAGATGGCTAGCGACAGTGAGACCCGGATGAAGGCGGTTGTGGATGTCCTTCAGTCAAAATTTCATAAACGGGGCATCGAGATCAGCGCTCTGGACCTTGGGAAGCTGGAAGAAGCCACCAAGGGTACCGTGCGTCAGACTGCGACGATTCAGCAGGGGGTTGACACCGAAACGGCCCGCAAGATCGTCAAGATCATCAAGGATATGGGACTGAAGGTCCAGGCCGCCATCCAGGGAGATCAGGTCCGAGTAACCGCCAAGGTGCGCGACGATCTGCAGGCGGTCATCGCAAAACTTAAAGCGGAAGACCTGAGCGTGCCACTACAATTTATCAACTACCGCTAACCGCTGATAGTTAACTTGCGTTGACACCGGTTCTGCTGGGAAGTATAATTGTTTGTCGTTCCGCCGCCGCTGCACACGGCGGCTTTTCTTTGCCCATCAGAATCGAAGAGCGTTCTCGCAATCGTCATGCCCACCGTCACCGCTGGTAAAACTAGAATCGGCCTTGTTAGTCTCGGCTGCCCGAAAAACCTGGTAGATTCCGAGGAGATGCTGGGCGCGCTGGTTGAGTCAGGGCAGGCCGAACTGGTGGGGGATGCCAGGCAAGCGGATGTGGTGGTTATCAACACGTGCGGCTTCATCGAAAGCGCCAAAAAGGAAAGCATTGATGCGATCCTGGAGGCAATCGGTCGCAAAAAGCGCGGCGAGATCTCCAAGGTAGTAGTTGCTGGGTGCCTGGCGCAGCGGTATGCCACGGAGCTCTCCGCCGAAATCCCGGAGGTAGATGCGTACCTCGGGATCCAAAGCGCCGGTCAGGTGGCCGATGCCATTTTTGGCGCGTCTCCCGCGAGGCGCCTGACCGGGCTGGGGCTTCCGATGGCCGGGGCGATGCCTCGGAACCAGGTTGCGCCCCTTGAAGACAAGTATCCCTTGATTCCCGCACCACGGATTCGCGCTACCGCCCCCTGGACGGCTTACCTGAAGGTTTCCGAGGGCTGTGACCACGCCTGCACGTTTTGCTCCATTCCCAGCTTTCGAGGACGGCATCGCTCTAAGCCGATCGAGCGCGTTTTGGAGGAAGCCCGGCGGCTGGTGGACAGCGGAGCGTCTGAATTGAACCTGATCGCGCAGGATACCACCGCCTACGGCATGGATCTGTACCAGGAATTGGCGCTGCCGCGTCTCTTGGAGGGCCTCGGGGGGATCAGCGGTCTCCGCTGGGTGCGCCTGCTCTATTGCTACCCGACGATGATGACGGATCGCCTGATTAAAACGATGGCGGAGACGCCGAATGTGGCGCATTACGTGGATATTCCCCTGCAGCACGGCGACGACGGAATGCTGAAGCGGATGAAGCGGGGTGGGTCCCAGACTTCCTATCTTCGTTTGTTTGAGAGGCTTCGTGCGGCGATGCCGGACCTGACGATCCGAACGACGTTTATGGTCGGATTCCCCGGCGAGGATTCGGCGGCACACGCGAATCTGAAAAAGTTTGTGACCGAATCCCGTTTTGACCGGCTCGGTGTCTTTGAATATTCTCCGGAGGAGGGGACACCGGGTTTCGCGCTCCGCCCGCGTGTACCCGCTCGAATCGCGGCACAGCGCCGAAACGAGATCATGGCGTTGCAGCAGCCGATCTCGCTCGCGATCAACCAGTCTCTAGTGGGAACCGAGATGGTAGTCCTGATCGAGGGGCGGCACGCCGACGCGGCGTGGTCGGCGCGATCCTGGCGGGATGCTCCGGAGATTGATGGCGCGGTCCTCGTGAAGGGCGCCCCCTCCGCAGCACCGGGCGAATGGGTTCGCGTTCGCGTGACCGAGGCCCGGCCCTACGACCTTGTCAGCCAGGCGATTTGAGTCTGCAGCAGATCCGCTGACCCTGGCTCTTCCGTATTCGCGACTGATTTCGTCGCCTGACCCTCATCAGAGAGGAAAGCGAAAATTCCGTATTCCGTGTTCCGTACTCGGTATTACCTATTACATACAGCACCGTTAAAGCATCGGTAGTGGAGGCATCTGTTTGGCAACAGCAAAGCAGCAGGCGGGGTCTCGGCCTGCAGGAAACAAAGCACAGCGCGCCGCGGCACTGGCACTTGCAAATAGCGCGAAACCAACGGTTGCGCCAACCAAAGCGCAGTCGCAGGAGGAACTGACGCAGGAGCAGACCGCGACATTGCTCGCGGACTCGTATCTGGCGGACCGTGTCTACGACGCTCTTCTGGAGATCGGTGAAGCCTCCAAGGTCTCTGAGATCACCCTGGAGATCAATAACCCGCGGATCACCTTTCCGGTCGTGCGCCGAATCCTTAATGATTCCCCGCGCTTTCTTTCTGTAGACCGGCTGTGGACTCTCGCCGCACGCTACCTGGACACCTCGCGGCCGACGGAGCGCAATCTTCAGGAAGTGCTGGAGGCGGCGGGGAAACCGCTTTCGACCGCGGAGATGGCAACCGAACTTTCCGCGATCTATAACCGTCCCTCCGACGTTTACATTCACCTTCTCGCGAAGACCCTGCAGAACAAGGAAAAGTACTTTAAAACCGCGAAAGGATTGTATGGACTGATTTCCTGGCTGCCGCTGGTGGACGCCGAGGAAGAGAGTGATATTCTCTTCGATAACCGGCTGAATCATGCGTTGCTGACCCCTTTTACGGAGGCGGCAAGCGGCGTGAAATGGTCCTCAGCCGGTTCCGGGTACGCAGACGCGACCGTTGGTGTTCTGACAGCGATTGGAGAGCGCCCCGTGCCGCACCGCGTGCTGGGCGTCCTTGCCTGGATGCAGCTTCGGGAAAAGTATGACCCGCTCGCGCACCTGATCCACTGCACCTCCGACCCACGTCTCGTCTGGCTAACCAGCCGGTCCGGAGGACGCTGGATCGCGCGGACTCACGCGGACAAGCTGGAAGCAGTCCTTGAGGAGCGAAGCGCCGCGATGGCCGGGGAGGATACGGATGAGTCGGTGCCCACTCCCATCGAGATCGCTATCCCGGCGGCTGCGCCGGTCGTGGAATCGGTCACGCCCGCGGCGGAGACACTGGTCACACCTGAGTCTGCTGAGCCGGTGACCACCCTCGCGCAGCCGCTCCAGATCAGCGACGATGACCTCCGGGCCATAGAACGGATTCTCGCGGATCGGGGCGCTTCCGTCGAGGCTTCCGAACTCCTGGCACTTCAGTACGAGGTTGTCGGGGGCGATCCCTCGTATCGCTCGGATGTCGAGACGCTGGAAGAGCGGCTGAGAAGCGACGCCCGCTTTCTGTATGTGGGAGCCGGTCGTTTCCGTGAGCCAAACTCGCTGCCCCTGTTCGTCTACAGTATTCCGGAGTTCCTCGCTTTTCCCGACCTGCAGTTCGTTTCGCTGGATGGCGATATCATGGACGAAGAGATCGAAGACTAGGGCTTCATCGGAACGCTTCGTACCGACATTCACGATCCCCTAGCTCAGGATGTCGGGGACGATGAAGGGCGCTACAGCGGCAGCGAACCTTCCGATCCGGGCATCGCGCGTCTTGTCGTGAAATCGCACCACAAAGACATCGGCACCTTTCCGCTCTGCCAGGTGCTCGACGGGTTCTTCCCCGGTGACGCCCCGGTGGTCGAGATCGTGGTCCGCGATCCCAGCGGCACAGCGCACGATGTGGTTGTGAACAATGAGGTGCGTCTTGCCTTCAACTTGTTCGGCCTGTACGAATTTCTGGAAGCGGACTCGGGTGCGGCCTTTTTGCTGCATAAGACGGCCCGCCCCTACGAGTTTCGCTTCGAGCCGGTCGAGGACGAAGCGCGCGCTTTTATTCCCTCGCAGCGCATGGGTGAGCTACTGGCACTCCGTGAACAGGCCGAGGAAGGAGGCGATATGGCGACTTTTGATATCGCCTGCGAAGTGCTGGCCCATTATCCCAAAGGGCTTGATTTTGTTGAGGCGATCACCGAGGTGAACGTGGTGCGCCGCGTGACCCGACGGAAACTTGCCTCTATTTTGTCTAATTACTACTGCTTTGTGCAGAAAGCGGGTCAGGATCAATGGCGCTTTGATGCGAAAAAGCGTGAGCTTGGAACAGACCGGGCAAAGCGCAAGTATCTAAAGCGATAGCTCCGCCTTTTGTCCTGGTCGCCTTGATTTCAAGTAGATGTTTCCCGGCGACCAGGACCGCCGCGGAAAGGAAGAGAACGATCCTCATGGCAGCGACCAGCAGACCTCGCAGCAATGGTGCCGCCCCTCGCTCGGTGCGGCGACGCGGAACGGGGCCGACCTGGGGCCAGCGTATTCGCACGTTCTTCGGGGTCGTCCTGATGCTGCTGCTCCTGCTGACGGTGACGGGCATCGGCTATTTTGCCTACCTGTTTAATGAGACGGCGAAGCGACTTCCAAACCCGGATAACCTGATTGACTACTCTCCCGGTGGTATCACGGAGATCTTCGCTACCGATAAAGACCCGAAGACCGGTAAATATCTGCTGCTTGGACGCGTCTTCGCCCAGAACAAAGAGTTTATTCCGGTCACTCAGATCCCCAAGGCCCTACAAAACGCGACGGTCGCTATTGAGGATGAACGGTTCTACGATCACTCCGGCATTGACCCCCAGGGAATCGCCCGCGCGATCTACAAAGACATCACGGAAAAGAGAATGGGGCAGGGCGGCTCGACACTGACACAGCAGCTGGCCCGCAATGTCTATCTGAACCAGAATAAGACCTTCGACCGAAAGCTTCAGGAGATGTTGCTTGCCATCCAGATTGAGAAAAACTACTCCAAGGAGCAGATCCTGGAGATGTATCTCAACGAAGTCTGCTACGGCGTAAACACCTTTGGGGTGAAAGCCGCCGCCAAAGTCTACTTCGGCAAGCTCCCCAAGGACCTGACCCTGGCAGAGGTGGCGTTGCTCGCGGGTCTTCCCCAGCAGCCCGCCCGCTTGGAGCCGTTCGGTCACAAGAAGGCGGCGATCGAGCGGCGCAATGTTATCCTCGCGAAGATGGCCGAACTGGGTTATATCAAGCCGCAGCAATCGAAGGCCGCCCAGAAGCAGGGGGTCAATCTCGTTGCGCAACAATCCCGCCTCCGAACGGATTTCAAAGCGCCGTATTTCACGCATTACGTGATACGGCAGCTAACGGAAAAGTACGGCTGGGAGACGGTTTCCAAGCGTGGCCTGAAGGTCTACACCACCCTCAACTGGAAAATGCAGCAGGAGGCAGAACGCGCCCTGATCAACGGGGTAATGAAAAATCGTGACCAGGGGGTCACCGACGGCGCTCTGGTCTGCATCGAACCGCAGACCGGTTACATTCGCGCGATGGTCGGTGGTATGGATTTTAAGAAAGACCAGTTCAACTTCGCGACCCAGGGTAACGGTCGGCAGCCTGGTTCCTCGTTCAAAGCGGTTGTCTATGCCACTGCTCTGGAATCGAGGCGATGGGGGCCAGACTCAAGCATCAATGATTCTCAGCGCAGCTACGGCGGCTATTCACCCGGCAATCATGGGCGCTATCATGGATGGGTCCCGGCACGAAGCGCTTTTGCCTATTCTTATAACGCCGCCGCGGTCTGGCTGGCGAATGAGGTCGGAATAAATCGCGTCGTGGATACCGGGGAGAGGCTGGGATTACCCCGCGAAAAGATGCGGCCAACGCTTGCCCTTGCGCTGGGCGCATACCCGATGACACCGCTCGAAATGGCGTCCGCCTATTCGGTGTTCCCGAACCATGGGAGCCGTGCGCGTCCGATGGTGATCCGCACGGTTCAGGATGGGGAGGGGGTGACTCTCGTGGAGAACACGCCTTCCATAGACCAGGCGGTGCTGTCCGAATCCACGGCGGCAGGAGTCTCCAGTATGATGGCGGATGTGGTGGACCACGGCACCGCAGCGGGAGCCGATGGGATCCACGAGGTGCCGAATGCCCGTGGCAAGACGGGAACCACGAATGACAGCCGGGATGCCTGGTTTATCGGGTACACGCCGGAGCTGACCACCGCTGTCTGGGTGTGCGGCATCCAGCGCACCACCAAAAAAGGCCGGCTTGTGACGCGGTACCGGCCCATGGATAATGTCTATGGCGGCAGTGCCTGCGCGCCGATCTGGGCAAGGTTCATGAAGGCGGCGATCCCTATTCAGCGCTCCTCGGGTCAGCCGACTCAGCCACTCCCCGAAAAAACAGTCGCGCCGGTCGCCTCTGAAAAGCGGCGATATCGGCGTCGTCTCACCCGGGCAGATAATCCCGGAAGCTACAGTAATGCCGGATACCGGTCCCCCGAGCGCAGCGTGCGCCCGGCAGCCCTCCCGGCAGCGACCCCTCGTGCCGAGCCTACTCCTGTCCTGCAACCGGTCGCTGTGGAGGAGAAGCCCGACCCCCTGCCGCCTGCCAGCGACTCTACAGCCGGGGATGGGGCAGCCGAAGGGGGCGTCAGCGCGCCGAAAACAGAGAACAACGGTTTCGACACACCGCCGGATGCTGGAAATGCCGGAAACCAGCAGCGCGTCGCTGGCTAGCCAAACGCCACAGGGTCACCTATCTTCTGATGTCACAGCCGCTTCGCCGTTTTCGACCCGCAGTTCCCGTAGCCCCGCTATCGGATACCTCCGTTCCCGTGATCCGTTTGCGGCTCTTCGCCCTGTTGCTGGTCGCGCTGATCTTCTTGCTACTGGCCCGAATGTGGTACCTGCAGATCCTGCGCGGGGATGAGTTCCATGAGAAAGCACTGGCGAATCAGATGAGTCCCGTGCGCTCACCTGCTCCGCGCGGCATCATTCAGGACAGCAAAGGTCGGCCTTTAGTCATCAACGGCACACAGTTCACTATTTTCGTCTCACCGCCTGATCTGCCCAAGGAAAAACAAGAGAAGGCTGCGGTTCTGAGCCGTCTCGCGGTTCTGCTGCACCTTCGCGACGACGAACTCGCAAAGATCCTGAGGCGTGGTAAAGGCGGTCCTTCCGATCCCGTCGTGGTCGCGGAAGGCGTGGACTATCACGTTTTGTCGCGGGTGTCGGAGAACCGGCTGCATCTGCCCGGGGTTGCCGCCCGTGTCGAGCCAGTGCGGCGCTATCCCCATGGTCCGCTTGCCTCGCATCTGCTCGGCTACATCGGGCAGATCAGCGAATCCGAAATCACGGACAAGGCAAACATCAAGCGAGGCTATGTCGGCACGGATTTTATCGGCAAGTCCGGAGTGGAAAAGCAGTACGACCCATACTTAAACGGGAAATCTGGCGAGATGCAGTACGAAGTGGATGCCCGGCAGCGTCGCCAGCGACTGCTCGGCGAACTGCCGCCAAGGCCCGGCGCAACGCTGACCCTTGGCCTTGACCTGGAGGTACAGAAGGCCTGCGAAGCCGCGCTCGCGGGGCGCAACGGGGCGGCGGTCGCTCTGGACCCGCGCGATGGTCATGTGATCGCGATGGCGAGCTACCCTGCCTTCGACCCGAATCTGCTGGCCCGGCGTCCGCTGCTCCAGCGCGTTTACGATCAGAAGATCGCACCTGGCCTCTTCAACCGCGCGACGATGGCGGCTCAGCCCCCCGGCTCGACATTCAAGATCATCACCTCCGCGGCAGGACTTGCCACGGGTGAGGTGACAGCCCACACCTGGGATAACTGTCCCGGCTTCATCCTGCTGGGGCGGGTCCGAAAGCGCTGCCATAGCTCGCACGGGGGCGTGAATCTGACGCGCGCGCTGGAGGCGTCCTGCGATGTCTTTTACTATCACGCCGCGCTTCGGACCGGGCCGACGCGACTCGCGGATTGGGCTTCCCGGTTTGGCCTGGGGCAAAAAACAGGAATTGATCTACCCGTCGAAGTGCGAGGTACGGTTCCCTCTCCGGCATGGAAGAAGATCATGGCGCCGAAATTCCATAATCCCGATTCCGGTTGGTACCCGGGCGATACGGCGAACATGGCGATCGGGCAGGGAGATGTTCAGGCAACCCCTTTGCAGATGGCGCAGGTTGCGGCGGCAATCGCAAACGGTGGTAATCTTTACGAGCCGCATGTCGTTCTCAAGGCTACTGAGGCCACGACCGGTAAGACTCTTTACACAGCGACCCCAAAGAAAACGCACTCTCTGGGTCTGCGATCTGACCAAGTCGCTCAGATCGCACGTGGGATGCGACAGGTGGTCATCGGTGGGGGGGGGACCGGGCATGCGGCAGATCTGCCTGGAATTGCCGTCGCCGGGAAGTCGGGGTCGGCGGAGCGGCGAGGCGGTCAGGCACACGGTGCGACCGACGCCTGGTTTGTCTGCTACGCGCCGTATGAGAAGCCGACCATTGCTATCTGCGTTTATCTGGAGACAAACGGGGCGAATCTTCACGGCGGGGCGGATGCGGCGCCGGTGGCGCGCAAAATGATGGCCGCTCATTTCAAAGTGGGCGATTCTTCGCGCGGCGTGGACAGTGGCTCGCGCGCGGACTAGCCCGGCGGCGGTACACTTGACCTATGAACACCACGATGCACGCAACCACGATTGTTGGGGTCCGGCGCGACGGTCAGGTCGCGCTCGCCGGAGATGGTCAGGTGACCTTCGATAAGACGATCATGAAGGCCGGGGCGCGCAAGATCCGCCGGATGTATCAGGGCCGCGTTCTTGCCGGGTTCGCGGGAAGCGTGGCCGATGCCCAGTCGCTCGCGGACAAGTTCGAAGGGAAGCTTGAGCAGAGCGCAGGCAACCTGCGCCGCGCCGCGGTCGAGTTCGCGAAAGAGTGGCGGACAGACCGGGTTCTGCGCCGCCTGGAGGCGATGATGATTGTCGCCGACCCGGATAACCTCTTGCTCCTTTCCGGCGACGGCAACGTGATCGAGCCGGACGGCGGCGTGATCGCGATCGGCAGTGGTGGCAGCTTCGCGCAGGCGGCGGCAACCGCGCTGTATCGCCACACCCCGCTCTCCGCCCGTGAGATCGCCGAAAGCGCGCTCCAGATCGCGGGCGAGATCTGTATCTACACGAATGATCGCATCGCTGTGGACAGCCTCGGCGAACCCTCCAATGCCCCGTCCACAGAACCACCCCTGGTTCCAAATGCGACGGACGGTGTTTAGCGCCCCTTCCGCCTGCGATCCCCCTCGCACCCGGCCTTCGGAAACACCGGCTTGCCGTTAGAAACGCCTGCTGCCAGCAAATTACCTGCCCGCTCCGCGACCCACCCCAGCAATCGAGAAGCCCCCGGACGCTCCGTTTTCCGGGGGACGTCTTTGCCGCGGCAACGACCCGCTTGCTGGGGGCACGGCGTACAACGCCAGCACGGGCCTCGGGGATGGTTACGGCGGGTGGCCTTACGGCGGGCGAGCCTTGACGGGTTCAAATTCGCGCTTACGGAACGGTACACTATAAAACAGAACGCACCTGCTTCCCGGCCGGTGAAAGGACGAACTACCATCGTGTCCGCTTCCGAAATTAACGAAACTGCCTCCCTATCCACCATCGAAAACCTGACGCCACGTGAAATCGTCGCCGAGCTAGACCGCTATATCGTCGGTCAGGCCAGCGCCAAGCGTGCGGTGGCAATCGCGCTACGCAACCGCTACCGGCGGGCACGTCTGCCTGATGAGATGCGGGAAGAAGTCATCCCCAAAAACATTCTGATGATCGGCCCGACCGGCGTTGGAAAGACCGAGATCGCTCGGCGACTGGCAAAACTTGCCCGCGCCCCGTTCCTCAAGATCGAGGCCACAAAATTCACCGAGGTCGGCTATGTGGGGCGCGATGTGGACTCCATGGTCCGCGATCTGGTCCAGATCAGCGTTCGCCTGGTGGAGGCGGAGATGACCGAAGCGGTTCAGGGACCCGCCGAGGCTGTCGCCACGGACCGGATCGTGGAGATTTTGCAGCCGCGTCGCTCCAAGCCCGCCCAGGCTGCCGCCGACGTGACGAAGTCGGCGCAGGATCAATGGGCGGAGATGCAGCAGCAGATGAGCCGCCTGTTTGGGGTTCCTTCCGCAACTCCGCTGCCCGGCGGCCTGCCAAACGCCATGCCGCGCCCCGGGGAACCCTCCCCCGACGGTAAGCCCGCCGATCGCGATGACGAATATGAGCGCAAGAAAAACGAGCAGGAGAACCGGATTCGCCAGCGCCTCCAGGAACAGATCGCCTCCGGCACCCGCGATGAGGAAGAAATCGAGATCGAGGTAGAGGAAAGCGCGGGGGGTGGAACTCCGGTCGGGATTCTGCCTATGGGCGGTCCTGGTGGCGACGGGTCGGGACAGGACCTTTCCGAGATGT
>JACMJB010000327.1 GCA_014380815.1 Armatimonadota bacterium | reverse complement strand
CGGTCACCTTCTCGAACGAGGGCACCGGCGCATCGGCTATATCGCCAGCTATCCAGGCAGCCCCTTCACGATTACCCGCCTCCGGACCTACCGGGAAGCGATGCGCGCGGCCCTTGGCACCGACCCTGATCCGTCCTGGGTATTCGAGGGTAGACACGGGACGGAAGCTGGGGCAGAAGGGGCGGCGTTCCTGCGCAGCGCGCATCCCGACCTGACGGCCTACCTGTGCGCAAACGATGCGGTCGCTCTGAGTGCGCTGCGGGGTCTGCGCGAGATGGGAGTGCGGGTCCCCAGCGATGTCTCCCTGATCGGCTTCGACGACACCGACGCGGCGCGTTTGTGCGACCCGCCGCTGACGACCCTGCACCAGTCGATCCAGGAGATCGGCGCGACCGCGATGCAGCGCCTGATCGAGCAGATCGAGGACGGTCAGCGCACCGCGTCGGTGACGCTCTTTCCCGCGGCTCTCGTGGAGCGGGGCAGCGTCCGCACCCTCTCCGCACCCGTTCTTTACAGCCCTCCCGACAACCCGCGATCCGTCCCTGAGGCCGGCTCCATTCCCGCGAAGGAAACCCACAAGCAATGACCCGCTTTACCCCTCTCCACCGGCCCCGTGCGGGCTTTACGCTCATCGAGCTTCTCGTTGTCATCGCCATTATAGCCATTCTCGCGGCTATCCTATTTCCGGTCTTTGCCCAGGCGCGGGAAAAAGCCCGGCAGACCGCCTGCTTGTCCAACTGCAAGCAGATGGGGCTTGCGCTGCAGCAGTACGTGCAAGACTACGACGAAACGTATATGCACAATGGCAACGGCAACCCGAACCCGTCCCGCTACAACGACTTTAACTCCGACGGCAGCGTCAGCATGTACGACGACCACTGGCAGCAGCAGCTTCATCCCTACACCAAAAGCTGGGGAGTCTACTTTTGCCCCAGCGACACGAACCCCCTGACCGGCAACGGCAGGACCCCTGCCCCGCAGTCGTCGTATGGAATCAATGTCAGCCTTCTGCAGGACAACCCGAACGGCTCGAAGAACGGGTCGCGGACGCCCGGCTCGATGGCGGACACCCGGCTGGTTTCCCCGGCAAATACCTATATGGTGGCGGAAACGCGCCGGTCGCTGGTGTTTCTGGGCTGGAAAGGCTCGTGTCCCGCCCCAATGGCGCTGCCCGCCAGTAGCCGTCTGGACATCCTACGTTATGCCAGCACGCCCGCCACGGAACTTGGCTGCTTTGGAACGATACCGGATCGCACCAGGTTCGCGGGCAAGGAAGACACGCGGACGCGCCACTTCGGCGGCGAAAACATCGTTTACGCTGATGGGCACGCGAAATGGAGCCGGTATCAGAACATTCTAGATGCCAATGTCTGCCCGAACCCCGCCGCGCTGGTGACAAGCGGCGGACAGCCCACGGATTGCGTCTTTTGACCGGTCCGCTACTGTCGGCGAGGGCGTATTGACCGTGGATAGGCACTGCTCCTACTCGCCGGACCGCCGCTGGATTCTGACCGATACCTACCCGGACACGGGCGGTTTTCGCACGCGGCTCCTGTTCGACCCGGCGAAGGAGCAGCGGATCGACATCGGGCGCTTTCACGGCCCCACCCCGCCCGGCGGCGAGATCCGCTGCGACCTGCACCCGCGCTGGAGCCGCGACGGCCGGCAGGTCTGTATTGACTCGATCCACGAAAACGGACGAAGGCAGGTGTATGTGCTGGACGTTTCCGGCTTCACGGCTGCGATAGCCAGGGGGATTTAGATTTGCTGCCCTCTCCCCCCTCTACCCTTGTTGCGACTTCGTCGCGGTAGAGGGGGCAGGGGGGTGAGGGCTGACCGTATCTCAATAAGAAAGATCCAAAAAATGAATGGTAATAATCACAACAATAGATTATCTGCTCTCTTCTCCGTCGCCCTTGCAGCGGCGACGTCACTCACGGCTACCGGAGCAATTCCCGCGAACGCCGCCGATCCGTCCCCCGCCGCTGTCCGCGCTGCGCCCGTTCCCGGCAGCGATCTGATGATGACCGATGCCGCCTTTTTCGCCGCCCTCGACCTGAGCCTCCCAGAGCTTGCCGACGCAAAGAAGGCGGCTGCCGCAGGTGACTATGCGGCGGCCCGGCGGACGCTGGCCGCGTATTATCGGGGTCGGACCCGTGTGCCGTGGAAGGTCAGCCCGCGTATCGCCGAGAAAGACCGCGCCGCCATCAAATGGAATAAGGCCGAGGCCAACGACGCCGTTGCTGCCAATCTGTACGGCGGGCTGGTCAAGCTGAAGTACCAGTTTCCCAACGGCGAGATCGACTGGCACTACAACGCCACGGATCATGTGGCCGGGCAGGCGCACAATAACGAGTGGCTGTGGCAGCTAAACCGCATGTCCTGGTGGAACACGCTGGGCACCGCCTACGCCGCGACCGGCGACGAGCGGTACGCAAAAGCGTGGGTGGCCCAGCTTCGCTCCTGGGCGCGGCAGAACCCGCCGCCCGCGAAGGTGGAGCACGGCGCGACCTCGGCCTGGCGACCCATCGAGACCGGCCTGCGCATGGGCCATTTCTGGCCCGGTCCCTTTCACCGCTTCCTGCTGTCGTCGTCGTTCACCGATGACGATCTGGTCCTCTACCTGAAGACCTGCTATCAGCACGCCCGCTACCTGCATGCGTTCCCCTCGGGGGGCAACCATCTAACGATGGAGATGAACGGCCTCTACACGGTCGGTGCCCTGTATCCCGAGTTCAAGGAGGCACGCACGTGGCGGCAGTTTGTCTCGGATCGGATGCTGCGGGAGATTAAAACGCAGTTCTTACCCGACGGCGCCCAGGTCGAGCTGACGCCGCCCTACCACTATGTCGCGCTTGATAACATTCTCGCCGTCTACAACACCGCGCGGATCACGGGGTACGCCGCCGAACTGCCGCCGGATTACACACAAGGGACCGAGCGCGCCTACCATTACGGGCTATATCTGTCCACGCCGGACCGCTCGTTGCCGCGCTTCAACGACTCCTGGCCGACCAATATGGAGAAGACGCTGGCGACCGGGGCATCACTCTTTCCCCAGCGGAAGGACTTCCAGTGGCTGGGGACAGGCGGCAGGGAGGGGCAGATTCCAGGCCATACCTCGCACGCCTTTGACTGGGCGGGCTACTACGCGATGCGTTCCGACTGGACCAGGGCGGCGAATTATCTCGCCTTCGATGCCGGGCCGCTGGGCTACGCGCATGTCCATCAGGACAAGCTGAACCTCGTCGTGTACGCCTTTGGGCGCGAACTCCTCTTCGACAGCGGCGGCGGAAGCTACGAAAAGTCGGCGTACCGCGACTATGCCACGGATACCTTCAGTCACAACTGCGTTCTGGTGGACGGCAAGCCGCAGCGCCGCCGCGTGATCGGCAACGAGAAAGAGCGGTCGCTGGACGCGGATACTGTCTCCCAGAAACCTATTGACGCGCGCTGGCAGAGCACGCTGCAGTTCGACTATGCCCAGGGGGTCTACGACGGCGGCTTTGGCGCTGTGGACCGTAAACCGGCGACCCACACCCGGCGCGTGTTGTTCCTTAAGCCGGACCTCTTCGTTGTCGCCGATACCCTGACGCCAAACGATGGCGCCTCGCACACCTACCAGGCGCGCTGGAACCTGCTGCCGACGCAGACCACGCTCGACGCGGCAACGGGTGCCGTGACTACGACCAATGCGGGCCTGCCGAACCTGGCAGTTGTCCCGCTTCTTCGCGAAGGGACCGAGGTTCGCAAAGCCTCCGCGCAGACCACGCCCGAGCTACTGGGCTGGCATGTCCGCAAGGATATGGACCCGCAGTACGTTCCCGCGACCACGGTTCTGCATACCCGCAGCGGGGTGGGCGTTCAGCGGTTTCTGACGCTGCTGGTGCCGCTCAAGGCAGGTCAGAGTAATCCGGTGACGGCCATACGTGCGGCAGGCGCGTCGAAGGCGGCGGTGACGCTCTCCGATGGCAAGGTTCTGCAGATTGAAGATACCGCCACCGGTCTGCGGGTCACCGAGATGCTGCCCGGCGGAAAACCGGGACGGCAGATTGCCACGGACGTGCCGTCCGCGCAGACCGTGGCGCGGTGATCGTGCGGAGGAAGTAAAGCGGCATGATGGTGCCTTGTCCTCGCGTTACGTGCCGTGGTAGCGCCAAGGTGTATGCTCTGGTACGCTGGCAGCCGTACCCATAGGCAGTAATCAGGCAGTACTAAACGAAATGACCTCCCGGTTGGGAGGTCATAGGTTCGCCGATGACTATCCGTCAAATGCCGTGATTTACTCCAACCGCACAGGCGGATCATCGCCTGACAGCCGTCCGCAGCTTGAACAGGACTGCCACGCCGTGGTCCGACGCGCTAGGGCCCTTTCTGGAGTGTCCTTGGACCCGGGCGGGGCCGACCTATTTAGCG
>JACMJB010000053.1 GCA_014380815.1 Armatimonadota bacterium | reverse complement strand
CCGCCGAATGGCAGGACCAGGCCGATGCCATCGAGGTCTGGAACGGGTTCTGGACACGGGACGACCGATTGGCGACGGATCAGTGGGATTCGATGCTCAAAGCAGGGAGGCGGCTGCGTGCCGTCGGTGGGACCGATTACCACCGGGGTGAGGATGCCCTGCTCCCCGCTTCGCTAGTGTATGCCGATGCTCTTTCGACGCCTGCTATTTTGAACGGCATGCGGCGCGGGCGCATCCTGCTCTCGGAGGATACCAGAGGAGCGAAGGTTCTGCTGACACCGATCTCCAGGAATGGCGGGGCATCGAAATCGAAGGCGCTCCCCGGTGACATCCTCCCCGCACCAGGGGATGGGGAGCCGGTTCATCTCGATGCCCACATCACGGGTGGGAACGGCCTGTTTCTGCGGGTCGTCTGGGCTACCGGCGAAACGGTCTATCCCGTCACCGGTGCCGACACGACGCTGCGGATTCTTCTTCCCTTCCCACCGAAAGCGAAGCCGCTGGTTTACGTGCGCGCCGAACTGCTCCGAGGCAGCGATAAGCCCGCCGAAGCCATGATGGTCGCTCTGACTAATCCGCTGTATTTTTCGCGCTGAGGGTCCAAGCAGATCCACCCGGTTCCGCGGTATCCTGGGTCTGTGCAGATTGGCCTCATGAATAACCCGGCGCGCGATGTTCTTAAAGAGATCACGCGCGCCGCCGATTTTGGCTTTGATTTCCTGGACCTAACGCTCGAGCCGCCGATTGCCCGCGCGGACCGCGTGGATGCTCGGCGAATCCGTGCCGCGCTGGAGGTCAAAGAACTGGGGGTAGTCGGGCATACCGCCTATTATCTGCCGTTTGGGTCGGCCTTTGATGCAGTGCGGGCCGGGGCAATCACCGAAGCGGAGCGCTGCCTGGAAGTGTTCGCCCTTGTCGGGGTGACCCTGATGAATGTGCACCTGGATTGCCGCGTCCCCGGTCACGATCCTGCCTTCATCAACCGGCAGAATATCGAATCCCTCGAGGCGCTGCTGCCGACCGCTGAGCGGCTGGGGATCACGCTGATGGTCGAGAATGTGGAGGGAGACGATGCCGAATCGCTCGCGCCGGTGCTTGACTTCCTGCCAGCGGTCGGACTGCATCTGGATATCGGGCACGCCAATATCGGCAGCGGTCGCAAATCCAGCACGGCTACGCTGCTGGCGAAGTACGGTGGCCGTTTGAAGCACGTTCATCTGTCGGACAACAAGGGGAAATCCGACGATCACCTGGCGATTGGCGCGGGCACGATAGACTGGCGACGCGAGCTTCGCGCGGTCAAGGCGACCGGCTATGATGCCACTTTCACCCTCGAAACCTTCTATGGTGACTCGGCGTTAGTCACCTATTCCCTGAACCGGGTGCGCGAACTGTGGGCGAGCCTGTAATCACGGCCCTGACGACCGATGACCTTGCCCAAGCGGTCCGTGATCCCACCCACGATCCCCTTCCGCTGCTGATCCTTGCCCTGAACGACCCTGCGGCGAACGTCCGCGAGGCGGCGATCCGCTACCTCCGCGAGATGCCTTCGCCCCGCGCGGTTGCCGGTTTGTCGCGCCGCCTGGGGTTGGGACAAGCGGAAGCGGAGGAGATCCGCTGGCAGGCCGCCGAGGCACTGGGGATCATCGGGGATCCCGCAGCGATCCCGGCGCTTCTCGCGGCGGTGACCGATCGTTGTCCCGCGGTCCGGCTCTGCGTCGCCGAAGCGCTGGGGATGATCGGCAGAGGGGATCCACGAGTCGCACCCGCGCTGTGCCGCCTCGCTGCGGACCCCGATAGTGCGGTTCGAGTCTTCGCGCTGGAAGCCATCGGCGATCTGGGGGATCCCTTTTCCCTGCCCACGCTGCGAACACGGCTTCCCGCGGAGCACGGCAAGCCCTGGGTGCGCGTCTGGATCTGGTATGCCCTCGCACGGCTGGGTGCCGACCCCTTTCCTCTGCCACGAGCGCTTGCCCTGCTGCGGAATGGCGGCTTTGGGGCACGGGTTCAGGCGGCGCAGGCACTCGTGCGTATCGCCGTACCCGCCACGCAGGGACGCATTCGGCACGCACTGGAAGCCGCCGCCATCAGGGACGAGTTCCTCAACCGTGCGCTGGACGATCTGAATACGCGATTCCCGGACGACGAGACGAAATGATATCTGAAACGGAATGGGCGATGCGTTCCTGCTCGAACGGCGGAGGGGAAGGTGGCCCGATTCTGTTAAACTGGGGGTATT
>JACMJB010000052.1 GCA_014380815.1 Armatimonadota bacterium | reverse complement strand
GGTATCCTCCGAGAGCAGGATGCGCCCGCGCCGCATGCCGTTCAAAATAGCAGGCGTCGAAAGAGCATCGGCATACACTAGCGAAGCAGGGAGCAGGGCATCCTCACCCCGGTGGTAATCGGTCCCACCGACGGCGCGCAGCCGCCTCCCTGCTTTGAGCATCGAATCCCACTGGTCCGTCGCCAATCGGTCGTCCCGCGTCCAGAACCCGTTCCAGACCTCGATGGCATCGGCCTGGTCCTGCCATTCGGCGGCGGGATACGTCCACGAGCAGGAGGTACAGGGTGCGTACGGGTGGTTCACGGTGAACAGTGCGCCCTGCCGGTGCGCCTCGCGGATAATGCCCGGCAGCTTGCCATCGCCGGGGTCCATGCGGAAATCAAACCAGTGACCTGGCTTCTGCCCAACGATATTCGCATGGCCGCCCGGCGATGTGAACTCATCGCCGAACAGTAGCAGAACCTTTGAATGGACTCTGGCTGTCTCGGCGATCCGGTAGTGCGCTGTCGGTGAGTTATGTTCGGTGGAGGCGACAAAGTCGAAGCCCGCCGCCTCGCAGCGGGCGACCCTCGCTTCCAGGGTCCGCCCGCCGTCGGAGTGAAGGGAGTGGGCATGAAGATTGCCCGCATACCATCCTGCGCCGCGCCGCACGACACCGGGCCTGTAAACCGGCGGAGCGGGGAACGAGGCGGGCGGCTTTGGCCCATCGGTCGAAAAGGTGACGGTATATGTATAGTCCAGTCCGGCAGGCGCGCTCACCAGATAGTACTGCGCGATCTGCCAGCGTCCGGCGGTGAGCGGACCGGGAATCGCATGTGGCGAGCAGGTCAGTGCATCGCCGGTGAGGACAAAATCACCCGGGGACCCGCCCTGCCAGCCACGAAACCCCTTTTCCGTGCCACGGCTGTCGAACAGGCCGAAGTCCACGGTGTTCTTTCGGGTGGGGTCCGGGCCGGGTGCGAACTCTCGGTGAATCGTGATCCGCGTGACACCTTCTGGAACGTCGAAGGGCAGATACTTCATCGCCCGCGTACTCACCGACGCCTCGCGGGCATCCCGGTGTCCCGTGACCAGAACAGAATGAACCGCATCCGAAACCCGAGCCGGGATGGTTCCGAGTCCCATGAGGCCTGTAGTCACCACAAAAGCAAGAGTAGCGATGGCTCGACGACGGGCAGATCTCTTAAAGCGCATTAGATTCTGGGGTGCGGGGTCAAATCCCACTTATTTGAAACCGTCCACATGGAGAACGAGCCATCTGCTTTATAGGTCTGCTCAAACTGATGCCATTTGGTGTGGCCATCCGTGAACAGATAGTTCGCACCGCCGCTGTGGCGCTTGTTGTCCAGATTGCTGTGCGAATACCCGGTGATTCCCGGAACGCGGTTCCAAGCCGGCTGGCTGGTTCCGGTGGGCGGATTGCTAAAGTCGGTGCCAGGACGCTGGGCCGCCGAATCGCCATAGAGAAACTGTACTACGTTGGCATCATTGTCCACGGGAAAGACGGTGGCCTGGCTAAAGTTAATGCCGATCTCCGCCAGTAATAGGGAAGAGGAAGGATTCGCGAACTCGGCGAGCGGGCGGAAGGAACGGGGATCAACCGATCCTTTCAGCAAGCCGGGAGGGGGTGTCAGGGGCCGGCTACCCACCGCCCACTCCATAAATCCATACGACATAGTAATCGCGCGAACCGTGGCCGTCTCCCTGATGCGGACTCCCAATATCTGGCTGGGGCAAACGCCGATCTTCGAGGCTGCCTGGCCATCTGCTAACCGGTTGGCGGCACCGATGATCTTCTGATTTTCAACATACGGCTGAAGGACGCTAAGCCAGTTGATATCCTGAGTGCCGGGCTGCTCGCCGCCGAACTGCTGAGAGGGAAACGTCTCGTCGTAATCCTGTACATACTGCAGGAAGCCCGCTCCCCACTGTTTAAGATTCGAAAGGCAGGCAGTCTGACGGGCCTTCTCGCGCGCCTGCGCGAAGACAGGAAAAAGGATCGCGGCGAGAATGGCGATGATCGCGATCACCACGAGCAGTTCGATCAAGGTAAAGGCACGGCGCGTGCCTCCCAAAAAGCCGGATCCCAGGCGAATGTTTTCCATGGTGAGTACTCTCTCTCAAACAGATCGGCGGACGGGAAGACTACTGTGATACTCGGAGTGTACCAAAAACTATACCAATTCCCTGATAAGACGAGACTTGGTTGCTAAATAGTGTACCAAGATTGCCCGACGATTTCGTTAAGAGGAGATTAAATCTTCGAGATCCGGCAGGACGATGGGTCGCCGGAGATGCCACAGGGTTTCCGGGGGCGAAGATCGCACTGCTTGAGCAGATCGTGACCCGGGGTCACTGCAAGAGGTCACTCAAGCCGTTTCGTAAAGGACGCGCAGGATGTCACAGGTGAGGCCCTTACCGGTATATGCGGTCAGGTCTACGGTGTCCCTATTACTGAGCAGGATCACACTGATCCGGTCGTCGAGCGCCTGCAGGTTCTGGGCGTGGAGCGCGCCGATACCACCCTGCCGCTCCACAAGCGTGGGAACCTTACCGCCATAGGGGATATAGCCGTAGACCCAGCTTCCACAGGCCACATACCCTTTGCTGGGGTCCGATTTGAACATCAGATCACGAACCGCTCGGGGCAGAAGCTGGTCGGTCTGCAGGGCGCGATCCCACTTCAGCAGATCGCCGACAGTGGAGTACATCGCCCCGGCGGCCCCGTAATTGGCGAGACGATACCGGGGCTGTTCCTCGGCCAACACTTTGCCCTTGCGCTCATAGCCGACTACTTGCGACTGCGAAGATTGGCTGCCGAGAATCCCAGAGCGGGTCATGCCCAGGGGCCGCAAAATCCGCTCGGCGAGCAGCGCCTCATAGGGCCTGCCAAGAGTCTTCTCCAAAATAGCGGCGAGGACCAGATAATCCGCATTGTTGTAGCGAAATTTCGCGCCCGGAGGAGTGGTGAGTGGCTTCTGGCAGTAGGTTTTAACAACGTAATCAGCACGGATCAGGCGTGGATCGCGGCTCGTGTAAAAATCGGGAATATCATCGGTATTTGCCAGGCCGGACGTGTGGGTCATCAGGTGCTTCAGGGTGATGCGCGACCCGGTATCGCTTCGGAAGCCGGGAAGATACTCGCTGATCTTTCCCTCCAGCATGAATCTTCCGGCGGCGACCTGCTGCATCACGAGCAGCGCCGTGAACTGCTTGGTGACCGAGCAGATGGGAAAAGGCGCTTCGAGCACGTGTGGGATGCCGCGCTTTCGGTCCGCCATCCCGACCGCGCTCTGGTACACTACCTCCCCGTTTTGCCCGGCCAGGACTACGCCATCAAACGCGCCCCGCGAATGATACCCTCGCACCAGCGCCCCGATCTTTTCCGCCGCATTTTTCTGCATATTCCTCATCGTACTGCCGGTACGGTGTTTCAGGCATTCTCAAAATGGCATCCGGGGCGAGGAAACGCGGAACGATGAACGATCCCCGCGTTCACTCGCTGATCTTGAGGACCGACATGAAGGCTTCCTGGGGGATTTCGACGGACCCGAACTGCTTCATCCGCTTTTTGCCCTCTTTTTGCTTCTCGAGCAGCTTGCGCTTGCGGGTGATGTCGCCGCCATAGCACTTGGCGATGACGTTCTTTCGCATCGCGGACACGCGCTCGGCGGCGACGATCTTGCCGCCGATGGCCGCCTGCAGCTTGATCTCGAACATCTGGCGGGGAATGATCTCTTTGAGCTTTTCGACCAGCAGCTTGCCCCGCTGGAACGCCTTGTCGCGGTGGGTGACAAAAGACAGGGCATCCACGGGTTCGCTATTGATTTGGATGTCCAGCTTGACCAGACTCGACGGCTTATAATCAGAAAGCTCGTAGTCGAAAGAGGCATAGCCCTTGGTGCGAGACTTCAACTGGTCGAAGAAATCCATGATGATCTCGGAGAGCGGCATCTGGTAGTGCAGCATGACGCGACCTGGAGCGGGATACTCCATGTTGCCGAAAATGGCCCGGCGGTCGCGGCCCATCTCCATGACTGTGCCGACATAGTCTGTCGGCACGATCACGGTGGCATCTACAAAGGGTTCCTCGATATGCTCGATCTGGGTGGGTGCCACCCAGTTGGCGGGATTGTCCACATCCACGCTGGTGCCATCGGTCCTGAAGATCCGGTACACAACGGACGGCGACGTTGCCAGCAGGCTCAGGTTGAACTCGCGCTCCAGCCGCTCCTGGACAATCTCCATGTGCAGTAGCCCCAGAAAGCCGCAACGGAAGCCGAAGCCGAGGGCCGCCGACGATTCCGCCTCGAAGGACAGGGCAGCATCGTTGAGCTGCATCTTGGAGAGGGCTTCGCGCAGGTCCGGGAACTGAGCGGAATCAATCGGGTACAGGCCGCAGAAGACCATCGGCTTGGCGGGCTTGTAGCCGGGGAGCGCCTCGACCCCCTGGCCCGCGCGGCCCGCGGCGGTAACGGTATCGCCGACGCGGCAGTCGGTGACGGACTTGATGGCGGCATGAAGATAGCCCGTCTCGCCGGTCCGGATCTGATCCACCCGCTTCATACTCGGCGTGAAAACCCCGACCTCATCCACGGTGAACTCTTTGCCGGTCGCGATCATGTGGATCTTGTCGCCCGCGCTCACCGCGCCGTCCACGACGCGGAAGTAGGCCACCACACCCAGATAACCGTCATAGTGCGAGTCGAACACCAGGGCACGGAGCGGCTTGTTCGGATCGCCGACCGGCGGCGGGACGTTGCGAACCACGGACTCCAGAATCTCGCGGATCCCGATCCCCTGCTTGGCGGAGGCTCGGATCGCCTCGGTGGCGTCAATCGCGAGGACATTCTCGATCTCTTCGGCGACCCGGTCCGGGTCGGCGGCGGGCAGATCAATCTTGTTGATAACCGGAATGATGGTCAGGTTGCTGTTCATCGCCAGGTTGGCGTTGGCGATAGTCTGCGCCTCCACCCCCTGCGCGGCAGCCACCACAAGCAGCGCGCCCTCGCAGGCATTCAGTGACCGTGATACCTCGTAGGTGAAGTCTACGTGACCGGGCGTGTCAATCAGGTTTAGCTCGTACTCCAGGCCGTCGTCGGCGATATACGGCATTCGAACGGCGGCCATTTTGATGGTGATGCCGCGCTCGCGCTCAATATCGAGCTGATCCAGAAGCTGCTCCTGCATATCGCGCCGCTCGACGGTGTGGGTGGTCTCCAGCAGCCGGTCGGCGAGCGTGGACTTGCCGTGATCAACATGCGCGATGATGCAAAAATTGCGGATTCGGTCCTGCGGAACGGGCATAGCTTTGGGAATTCTCCGGCCTTATTTTACCATGCGGGCCGTCCCGCGAATCAGGAACCATCGCCAAGTCGCGGAGAAGTCAGGACCGTATGAACTCACTCCCCGACAAGATTGTCGAGGAGCATTTCCGCCGTGGCGATGTTGGTTGCGAGGGGGACATTGTGCGTGTCGCAGATCTTCATCAGCGCGGAAATGTCCGGCTCGTGCGGGTGGGGCGTCAGCGGGTCACGCAGGAAGATCACGGCCCGAACGCGCTCCTCGGCGATCAGTGCCCCGATCTGCAGGTCGCCGCCAAGCGGTCCGGACAGCACCTTGCGTACCGTCATGCCGGTGGCCGCCTCGATGACACTGCCGGTCGTGCGGGTCGCGACAATCGGAAGCAGAGCGAGACGTTCCCGGTGACGCTGTACAAACGATGCCATCGCGTCTTTTTTGCCGTCATGGGCGATCAGGGCGACATAAGCGCGTTCGCCGTCCCCTTCGGTTACCGAGACCTGCGACAAGGGGCACCTCCTCTCATCGGTTTGCGGCGGGCGGATTCGGCGAAGCAGTGCCACCGCGCGGGGCAGTGAACGCCGCAACTCCCACGACAAGCGCTACGACGCTCGCGGCAAGCACCGTCCCGGCGGGCCAAACGCTTTTGCTTTTGGCATAGCGCGGGGCCATGCCACCGCCAGCGAGAACCGCGGCGAGGATGCCGAGGACCAGACCGACCGTTGGGTTAATGGTCAGATAGATGCCCGCGGCGAGCGCGATCAGGCCCGTGACCACTCCGGCGACCAGGGAGATAACGGAGGTCTTCTCGACGTAACCGGCGATGCCGCCGGCAATCAGCAGCACGGCATAAGCGAAAAAAACGACCCGCGCGACATTCAGCACGATCAAAACTCCTTGTTGGCGGCCAGCTACCAGTGGTTTGGAGCCGGCATGGTTCGCTTTCAGTGTATCCGGTCATCTGCCAATGGGAAATCAACCAAGCCATCTGGCGAACGGTGTCGGTGGGGAGACCGGGGGGTATCACGGTCCCATTATCGCCTTGCCGCCATCGTACCGTGGTGTCATTACGAAATCGTTACGGACTTTTTGGCGGTGTTTCCGGCAGGGTACTCCCTGCTTGTGAAGCCGCCTTTTCCTGCGATACGATGTTCTCGTGATCACTTCTCGCCCCGCGCGGATACTTTCCGCGCTGCGCCGTCCTCTTCTCGTTTCTGCCTCCTGCACCGCAGTCTTTGTCTTTGGTGCGTTTGCCGCAGCACCGGTAGAACCGGGCGGGCCGCGAAAAACGGCGGATGTGCGGCCGGAATCGGTCGCTCTGGACCTGAGCGAAACAGGGACCCTCGAACTGTACCGGCTCCGCATCGCCAATCGTGCGGACGGCGCGATTCAGGTCTCCACGGATGGGGGAGCGATCTGGCGGCTGATTGGGCGCGTGATGGTCCCCGCTACCGGAACCCAGGAAGGGTACCTCGCTGCCGAGTATGCCGCACCGGGCACCGTCGCGGCAACCGCGGTCCATGGTCACCGCATTCGGATCAGCGCTCCGGACCCGACGCTGCATGCCCCGCTTCTGATCTCCATTGACCCTAAGGAATACGTCAAAAACGTGCTGCCCACCAGCTACGGCGGGCACCGCCCCGGCGTTTCCGGCATGTATACGGACATCCCGGCGGGCACCTCGCTGTTCCGGGAACTCGCGCCAATCAACGGCAGCACGGTGCTCCTGGAAAGCGCCAGCACCGGGCGACTGTTCCCAGTCCCTTCTTCGTTTCGCCCCAGGGGGGACGGTGAGGTGATCGTGATTCCCGTGCGGATGCCCAAAAACGCGCTGATCGCGGTAACCTTCGAGAACCGGGGCGGAGGCAAGGTCGAGGGCGTCTTCGCGGACGGGACGACGCGCCAGATTACGCAGACGGTGCAGCCGGTTCAGGGCGTCGGGCGCTTTGATGGAACTGCATACACCGGGGTAGGGCGACTGAACACCGCGCACACGGGTGTCCTGACTGTCTCCACCGCGCCGGTTGATGGCGCGCTTCCGGAGGGACAGGGACGGGAGCGGCGCGGCGGCTTCCAGATCGCCCCGGCCTGGCACAATGCCCGTACCCCCGAAGCGGGCGCCCCGATGGTGCTGGTGATCGGCGAGTTCGGGAAACCACGCCGCTCTTTTCTGGAGGGGCAGGCCCCCCTGTTTCATGGCATGATCGGGCTGGGAGAGCAGGGGCAGGGTTCTCAGACACGATGCGAGATGTCGGTGGACGGTGGGAAATGGGAGCCATTGCCCGCCCTGCTGGGGTCGCGCCCTGACGCATTCACTGGTCTGGGCCTGACACGCTTCTGGAAAGCGCGGGGAATCGCCCGTGCCAGTGTCAGAGGGGTGACCGGGTTCCGACTGAGCCTGCCCCCGCGAAGTCCCTCCGAAACGCAGACGGTCGCGCGAAGCGTCGCGGACGCGTACCGGGTGCGGGAACTGGCAAGCGCAAGGAGCGGGAAAATGCCGATCGTCCGGGGGCGTTACACCTTCAGCGCGAATCCGACCGGAGCAGCGGGGGTCGCTTCCGCCCGTTTCTCAATCGAGGGGGAGGTCCGTGGCTTCACGAACGCCGCGCCGTTCTCGCTCTCCTGGGACACAAGGTCGGTTGCGGACGGCGCATACCTGCTGGAGACCGACGCCCTGGACGAGAGCGGCGAAGTGCGTGCCACCACGCGCCGACGGGTGTTCGTGCTGAACCACTGAACGGATGACGAGCAGCCTACCGTCTTGGACGGCGAGCGGCAAGAAGGCAGATGTCGTCCTGGGGTTTGCCACCGGCAAACTCTTTGGCGCTGGCAACGACTTTCCGCCCCATCGCCGCTACGGAGTCCAGCGTGGCAGCCTCACGCACCGCCCCGATCAGCCCGTCGTAGCCGAAGAGCCTGCGGCCCGGGCTGCGTGCCTCCGTGATGCCATCGGTCACCATCAAGAGCACATCGCCCGGCTCCAGCAGAAGCTGTGTTTCCGTGAACTCCGCCTCGGCGTCCACCCCGATCATCATACCAAGGACCGGGACCTCCTCCACGTCACCGTCCTCGCGGATAACCAGTGGCGGCTCCATCCCTGCCGAGGTCAAAGTGACCAAACCACTCCGCGTGTTCACGATGGCAAGCAGGACGCAGACCAGCGCGTTGGGGTCGCGCCCATCTAATCGCTGCGATTCCAGATGGAATCCATTCAGGCGGGCAAGGGCAGGCAGGGGGTTGGAATGTTCCCGGAGAAGGACGCGCAGTGCGAACTTGACCTCGGCGGTATGTTGCGCGGCATCGAGTCCCTTGCCCGTGCAGTCCCCGACCACCAGTGCTACCAGGTCCTCTCCCAGGGCAAAAACGTCGAAAAAGTCGCCGCCGAACTGCGCCTCGTCCAGCGCAGGCTCGTACTGAGTGTTGATCTCCAGCCCGTGAAAGGTGCTGGGGGAATCCAGAAGCAGGGCGCGCTGAAGTGTATCCGCGATTCGCCGTTGCTGGGCAAGCAGGGTATCACGCTCCTGCTCGGCCTCTCGCTGCTGCGTGACATCATTCTGCACACCGACGAAATGCGTCAATTTGCCATTGCCGTCGCGAACCGGGGAGATCGCAAGATGGTTCCAGAACGGAGTGCCATCCTTGCGGTAGTTCAGCATGGTAACGTCGCAGGAGCGTCCCTCGCTGACCGCGGCGCGCATCTCGGCAACCGCCTCCGGGTCCGTCCCCGGGCCCTGCAGAAAGCGGCAGTTATGCCGGTCAATCTCGCTCGCGGTGTAGCCGCTGACGTGCTCAAAGGCAGGATTATGGTAGATGATCGGATTGTCGGGAAGGTTCGGGTCCGTGACGACAATGCTGGTATCGGCGGCGGTAATAACCCGGTTCAGAAGCCACAGTGTTTCCGCAAGGGCAGTGGCGTCCGCGACCACATCCCGCCGCTGCTCGAATTCCAGGCGGTCCTCATCGGTCACCGCTTCCTTCATTTCACGGGCCGCATCGTAAATCTCGTTCAAGGCGCCTGCATTCTCCTTCGGGTATTTTACCCCAGGAAATCCGGCCCCGTCGCCAGAATTTTTTGAACTAGGGGATACAATAATCCTGTTATGTCCACCGATCTCTCCACCACGCCGATGCGGCCCCCGACCCTGCGCCGCGACCGCAGCCGCCTGCTGTTTTCCGAGGCGCAGGCCGTGATCCCTGGCGGCGTTAACTCGCCGGTTCGCGCGTTCAAAAGCGTCGGTGGAGGCCCACTCTTTATCGAGCGCGGCCAAAATCAATACCTGTTCGACGTGGACGGCAACCGTTACCTCGATATGGTCGGGTCCTGGGGGCCGCTGATCTTCGGGCATGCCGACCCCGCCGTGATCGCCGCCATCACCGATGCCGCTTCGCGCGGGACCTCGTTCGGGGCCAGCACGGAAGCCGAGGTCCGCTTTGCTGAGGAGATCATCGCCGCCGTTCCCAGTGTCGAGAAGGTACGCCTGGTCTCATCCGGCACGGAGGCCGCGATGAGTTTCATCCGGGTCGCGCGGGGTTTCACGGGCCGCACCAAACTCATTAAGTTCGAGGGAAACTACCACGGGCATAGCGACGCCCTGCTTGCCAAGGCAGGAAGCGGCATCGCGACCCTGGGCCTGCCGGATAGCGCGGGGGTCCCCGCTCAGGTGACCGCGGCAACCTTGACACTGCCCTACAATGATCTTGCTGCCGTCGAAGCAACCTTCGTGAAAGAGGGCGACGATATTGCCGCGGTCGCCCTGGAACCCGTGGTTGGCAACATGGGCTGCGTGCTGCCCGCACCCGGTTTCCTGGAAGGACTGCGCGAGATCACCACGCGGTACGGGGCGCTTCTGCTCTTCGACGAAGTGATGACCGGCTTTCGCCTCGCCTATGGCGGCGCGCAGGAGCGGCTCGGCGTCACACCGGATCTCACCGCGATGGGCAAGATCATCGGCGGCGGCCTTCCACTCGCGGCCTACGGGGGGCGGGCGGACATCATGGACGTGGTTGCGCCGGTCGGACCCGTCTATCAGGCAGGCACCCTTTCCGGAAACCCGCTCGCCGTCGCCGCGGGTCGCGCGATGTTGCGCCGTCTCCGCGAAGCCCCGCCCTATGTCTACCTCGACGAGCAGACGACCCTGCTCGCCCGCCGCCTCCGGGAAGGCGCGGCGGCGGCGGGGGTGCCGGTAACCGTGAATCATATCGGCTCCATGCTCACGGTGTTCTTCACCGATCAGCCCGTTTTCGATTACCCATCCGCCAAGACCAGCGATGCCACTGTCTATGCGCGCTTCTTCTGGGCGATGCTGGAGCGCGGGGTCTATCTGCCCCCCTCGCAGTTTGAAGCCGCCTTTCTGTCTGCCGCACTGACCCCGGACGATTTCGAGGCGGTGGCAGCCGCTGCTCGTGAATCCTTTGCGCTGCTCGCCGAACGCTGACACCGCCCGGCAACTGCTGACCGGTTCACGTGTCAACCTATATCAGCACAGGAACAGGAATTCTGGCACGCAGGGTATCGGGCGCTGAGACCCGTACCGCGAGGCGTGACAGGGGAAAAGGAAGGTCGCTTCATGGCAGCTTCAGGCGGGCGACGCCGACGGCTCGGCTATTCCGGATGGTTCGCGGATCTGATCGGGCTGCTCGTGGTGATCGGGCTGGCGCTCTGGGGGACGCATAAGTGGAACAGCGCCCCCGCGCACCCCCTGGGTCTGCCGGACGTGCCCGTGTCGCAGCGCCTCCCTGCGCCCGCTCGTCAGTGGCTTTCGGGAACGATCCTGAAGGACTCCTGGAAGGCGGAAACACGGCCTACCTCTCCGTCTCCGCCCTCTCCCGCCACTCCCGAGGCCGTGACGCCCGAGTCCGTGACGCAGGAGCCGGTCGCCGAGACACCGACCGTGCCGTCCACAGTGGGATCACCTGCTCCTGCACCTGCGCCCGAGACCCCCAAGCCTTCCTCCCCTGCCGCAGCCGAACCCGCGCCCGCTAGGGCAGCGATGATGCCGCTCAAAACCGTTGTGCGACCCTCGGCAGATCCGCTCTCTGCTGCTGCGACCACGCTTCATCAGCAGGGGGACCTGCTCTGTCTGGGTCTCCCCGATGGCGGAATCGCGATTCGGGACGGAAAAACGCAGCGGTCGGTCGTCGTTCCGCTTCCGAAAGCGAATGGTCCCGTGCGCTCGATCGCGACCAGCCCTGGCGGCGGTTCGGTCTGGTGGCTTGCGGGCGGCAACCGGATCTACGGCTACGATCGGAAGCGCAAAACGCTTCGTGGCATAGATCTGCCCGGTGCGATCCCTGGAGCCGCTCTGCCCGACGCGGTGGCGGTCCTGCCCGGTGCGGGGGGCAGGGAAACGGTCGTGGTTCTCGGCGGCGCGACTGCGGCGGCCCGATTTTTCGACAGCGCGACGGGGCAGATTCGCGCGGCATCCGAAGTCCTGCCCGACGATGCGGCGGAGGCGATGGGACAGCCCGCGACCACTATCTTCCTCGCCGGTGACCCCACCGGCGGGACCCGCGCTTCGCTGCTCCTGGTCAGTGGCGCGCAGAGCGCACCGGGACAAGCGGCGCGGGTCACCCTCTGGACCACGTCTGATGCCCGGAAGCTCGATGCCTGGAAGCGTCAAGAATCGGATGCAGTGACGACACCTGCCTACAGCACGCTTCGCCTGAAAGACTCCGGACGCGCCGCTGCTGACTTAAATACCTCCTGCGTCGCGCTGCTCGCGCGGCCCGTCGGCGGGCAGACACTCGCTGCGTGTCAACTCTGGACTGCCGCTTCAGCGGATGGCGATACCTTGAACCTGCGCCCCCTTGAGACACTTCCCCCCGGCGTTTTTGGACTCTGGGCCGCGCCGGAGCGGGTAGCAGTGGGCAGGAGCGGCCTCTGGTGGACCTTTGGCGGATCGGTCTTTCATACTAAACCCGCGGGGGGCGCTCCTGAAGTCTATCTTCCCTGGAACCTTCCAAGCGGCACGGGGGGAAGGATCACCGCGCTGCTCGCCGACGATTCCGGGGCCTGGGTCGCGAGCAGCGCCGGGGTCCGCCGCATCACGCCTGCGCTTGCCTCCGCGAAAGATGGCTACGGAGGCTATATCCGCGCTCGTCTGGGCGAGGCGGCAGGCAAAACACCCGCCGCGCCCCTGCCGCAGAAGCTGGCTCGGACGGCTCAGGAATGGGAAGGGACCCCTTATCTCTGGGGCGGCAACGACAAAAAAGGCGTGGACTGTTCCGGGTACGTTGCCGCTGTCTACAAAGGGCTGGGGGTCGCGCTTCCGCGTTCCACCGCTGAACTGCCCACCTGCCCGGGCGGCCCGCGCATTCGGGATGAACTGAAGTACGGAGACGTTCTGATTTTCCCCGGTCACTGCGCGGTCTATCAGGGCAACGGCTGGACGACCGAGGCAATGACCGATTCCGGTGTCGGCAGGGCGACGATCTGGACCCGTAAACAGGTCGTCGTGCGCCGCTTCCTCCGCTCATAGCGCCGAAAACTCGAAAGCCGAAGCAGCAGGGGCATCGCCTCCCGGCGTCCAATTAAAGCCTATGCAGCAATTTTGGCAGTGGGCAGTGGGCAGTCGCGGATTTCTTGGTCAGAGTCCTCTGGAATGGACCGCGGCGGCAGCCAGCCTGCTGTGCGTCTGGCTGACGGTTCGCAACAGTATCTGGAACTGGTTCTGGGGCTTTATCGGGGTCGTGTTGTATGGGATCATCTTCTGGAACTACCGGAACTATGCGAACGCCGGACTTCAGATTCTGTACTATGTCCCTATTCAGTTTATCGGGTGGTATATCTGGAAGCGAAATGGACCCCAGCAGGACAACGATCTGCCGATCACGCAGCTTTCCAACCGCGCCCGCGTGGGCGCGCTCGCAATAACCGCTGCTCTGACCGCGCTCTTCTATGCCAGCTTTAAATACTGGCTGCCCGCCCTATTTCCCACGCTTGAGCCTGATCCGTTGCCTTTCGGCGACGGCATCACAACTGCGATGAGTATCGTGGCGCAGTACCTGCAGGTCCACAAGCGGTTCGAGAACTGGTGGCTTTGGATCGCCGCCGACATTATCTACGCTGTCTATGTCTTCCCGCAGGGCAAGCTCTATGTCTCGGCGTGGCTCTACGTCATTTTCACGATTCTTGCGATTGTCGGGGCGATAAGCTGGCGGAAGATCCTGCTGGCGCAGGAGGCGGCGAAATCCACACTCCCCGTCGCGGAGCCGATCCGCCCGTATGCCTGACGATTCCCCGCCGACCCACGGGCTGATCCTGGGGAAGTTTCTGCCGCCGCACCGAGGACATCAGTATCTGGTGGACTTCGCGCGGCGGTACGCGGACCGGGTCACAGTTCATGTCTGCTCTATCGGAAGTGAGCCGATCCCCGGCGCGCTGCGCTTCGCCTGGATGCGGGAGCACTGGGCAGGATGTCCGGATGTCACCGTAGTCCACTGCGACGACCTGAACCCGCAGACCCCCGAAGAGTGCCCGGACCGTTTCTGGGAAATCTGGCGTGAAAGCCTGCTGCGCCGCATGGACACTCCCCCGGACCTGGTGTTCGCCTCCGAACCCTACGGTTTCAAGCTGGCGGAAACGCTCGGAGCGACTTATGTCCCGGTAGACCACGCGCGGGACCGGATTCCCATCTCCGGAACGCGGCTTCGGGCGGACCCACTGCGCCACTGGGAGCATCTTTTG
>JACMJB010000326.1 GCA_014380815.1 Armatimonadota bacterium | reverse complement strand
GAAGCGGCATCCGAGCGGCGCATCGGTCTGTTCCGCACCATCGTCCACACCAACCACGGAATGCCCGAAGAGGTCATTCGGGACTTTCGCACCCACGGATCGGCATGGTCCGATGCCCAGGTCCCCGGTGCGGGCGCTCTGATCGAAAAGTATGGCCTGAATCTGCCGGAAAGCGTCGAGCAGCACGACCTTGGAGAAGCAGAGCGGCTGATGGGCTGGCGGCCTGCAGTCGGTTTCCAGGAGTTCCTGCAGGACCTGAAGGCGCGTGACGCGCGCGGCGAAGATGTGGCGAATCTCTGGTCGCCCGGCTCGCTTCTCACATAAACGAAGGAACCGTATCCCCATGCGAATCTTAATCACCGGCGCGGGCAGCAATATCGGCAAAGGCCTGATCCCGCGCCTCATCGCGGCGGGGCATGAACTGGTACTCTCCGATCTGAACAAGCTCCCGGATACGGCCCCCTTCGCGGGCCTGCCCTTCGCGCCGTGTGATGTGCAGGTGGGGTTCGGTCTGGAACGGGCGGCGGAAGGCTGCGACCTCGTGCTGCACCTGCCGGCTTGGCATGGCATCCATAGCGGCTCCAAGACCGAGGTGGACTTCTGGCGTCTGAATGTGGACGGCACCTTCTGGGCGTTTCAGGCCGCCAAGGCGGCGGGGATCACGCGGTTCGTTTTTTTGTCGTCGCAGGCGTGGCACGGACACTACGACAAATATGGCTTCACCAAGCGCATTGGCGAGGAGCTTTGCGAGTATCATCGGCGCGGCAGCGGCATCCGTTATGTCGCGATCCGTCCCGCTGACCTTACCCCCTGGGGCACTGACTGGGTGAACCGCTATGGCGCACGCCTGCTGCGCGGCGGTGTGGACCGGGAAGATGTTCTGGACTGTGTCGTCGCGGCAGTGGGGCATCTGGCGCACCCCCTGCCCGGCAGCGCGGAACCGGAAGGGATTGTCGCTAATGCGGTGCGCGCCAACGCCTTCACCGCCGCCGACCTTGACGGCTGGGAGGACGATCCCCTGGCCGCCTGCGAACGTCTCTTCCCGGGATCGCGGATCCTGGTGGAGAAATACGGAATCCTTCTTCCCGGCAAACTCAGCTTGAGCGATGCCGGCGAGGGCGCGGCGGTGATTGGCTACGCGCCCAAACGGCACTTCGGTACGTTTCTGGAAGCGCTAAAACGCCTGGATAGGCAGGGCGGCCCTGACGCCGTTCGTGCGGTCCGCTGCCACTACTGAGACGCGGCAACTAGGGGCCGCGAGGGCGGATGGCGAGAGAGCAGGGGTCTATGGAACCGCGCCTATAAGACGCCCGTGCCGTAGAACTCGATCTCGGAGAGCGCGGTGTCACGGTAGGTGGTGCCCCGGTAAACCGACGCGATGGTAAACCGCACCACAACGGAGCGACGTTTGGAAGGAATCGGAAAGGGCTTCACGTTCACCTTCTGATAGGCGAACGAGTCTACCAGCGCGATCTCGCCCCACGGCTTACCGTTCACGCTCATCCGCAGACGGCGGACGCGCCCGTTTTTGCGCCACAGATCACGGCTTTTTCGGTACCCGTTGAAGATCGCGAGCGCGTTCACCGAAGGGTTTTGGCTCAATTCCGACCGATCACGCAGGGTGTACTCCACCCATTGCCCCACGCCGTCGCCGTCTGCCCCCTCGATCCAGGCGGTAGGGACCTTACCATCGAAGGCATTTTTCGCCCCGTATGCAGTGCCCGAGCCGGGAAGCGCGGACGATGCCCGTGCCTCATTGGTCGCGAAATACGCCATGAAGCTGTCCCCGACCCCCCATTCCGCGATCATATCGGGATCTTCTTTTTGTGGGATGCCGCGCAGGAGCGGTGGTGCCGGTGACGGTGCCGTCGCTGCGGCAACCGTGACCGTGGCGGCAAACGCGCCCAGCAGTCCGACGAGAATCAGGTGGTTTCGTGACATCTCGATTCTTTTCCTCTACCCTTTCACGCGCGCGAAATGGCGCTTTCCGACCCTGAGAACTGTGCCGTCTGTCAACGGAATGCGCCCGGTGCCATCCGTGACCTTCTCGCCGTCCAAGGAAACGCCGCCCTGCTCGACCAGACGCCGCGCCTCGCTGTTGGTCGCCGCAAACCCCGCCAGGCGGACCAGCGCGACGATGCCGATGGTGCCATCCTCTACCTGATCGGCAGGCACGACAACATCGGGGATCTCGTCGGGCACCTGATGCTGGGAGAAGAGGCGGCTGAAGGCGTCCTCTGCCGCATCCGCCGCCGCCGCGCCGTGATAGATCCCCACGATCTCACGGGCCAGCCGCTGCTTCACCAATTTGGGGTTGGTCGCTCCGCTTTCCGCCTCACCGATCAGCCGCCCGATCTCCTCCTCGGAAACATCGGTACAGAGCATGAACCAGTCGCGCATCGGGGCATCCGGCAGGCTCATCACCTTGCCATACATCTCAGCGGGCGGCTCCGAGATCCCGACATAGTTGCCGAGCGACTTGCTCATCTTCTTGGTCCCGTCCAGGCCGACCAGTAGCGGCATGAAAAACCCGATCTGTGGGTCCTGCCCGACCGCGCCCTGCAGATCGCGCCCCGCCAGGATATTGAAGGTCTGATCCAGACCGCCCATCTCGATGTCGGACTCGATCGCCACACTGTCCTGCGCCTGGGCGAGCGGGTACAGCAGCTCGTGCAGACTGATCGGCTGATGCGCCTCGAAACGATTGGCGAAGTCTTCGCGCGTCAGCACCTGCGCGACCGTCATATGGCTGGTCAGCCGCACCACCTCGGCGAAATCCATTTTCCCAAGCCATTCGCCGTTGAACCGGACCACGGTCTTCTCTTTGTCTAGGATCCGCGCAAGCTGGTCCACGTACGTCGCCGCGTTGGTGGCAATCTCTTCCTTGGTCAGCATGGGACGGGTCGCTGACCGTCCCGACGGGTCCCCGATCAGCGCGGTGTAGTCGCCGATAATCAGCACCACCGTATGCCCCAAATCCTGAAACTGGCGCAGCTTGCGCAGCACGACCGCAAAGCCGAGGTGAATGTCGGGCGCAGTCGGGTCCAGGCCCAGCTTCACGATAAGCGGCCTGCCCGTTCTAGCAGACTTTGCGAGCTTCGCTTTCAGCCCCTCTTCCGGCACGATCAGTTGCGCCCCGCGTGCAAGCCGCGCGGCCTGGGCATCAATTTCCGGAGACGAAACCGGCGAAACAGTGGGTGTAGGTGACGACATAACGGGCAGATTGTAGCATCGCCCGAGGGGGCGGCGCAACCAGAAGTGACATAATGTGGCTTCGAGGCAGTAGGGTGGCCTATTTGATTCTTAGCGTCACGATGACCTCTCCCCGATGTACGAACGTTGCGAGTCAAGGGCGCACTGTTTGGAGTGAGCTGTTCACAAAAGTGGTCGTACCCCATTCTTCTAATCACGGCAAAGTGCTCAACACATAAATAATTCATTTTACTGGCAATTTGCGAAGGCGTTTTCAGTTAGAGGTTTTCGGTACGGGTTGGTCAAACTATTGAAAATGTATCTTCGACCCTAAAATATAAGGAAGGTTACTTGCAAGAAAAATGTCAGATAGTTCACAGAT
>JACMJB010000325.1 GCA_014380815.1 Armatimonadota bacterium | reverse complement strand
TGCAGATCGTGGCTGTGGACGATCGTTCCACCGACCGTACCCCGGCCCTTCTGGAGCTTCTGGCAGCCGAAGCGCCGCCGGGAACACCCGTGCTAGTGCTGCATCTCGCGCATCTTCCCCCGGGCTGGCTCGGCAAGACCCATGCCCTGTATCAGGGGGCGCGGCGGGCGTCCGGCGAGTGGATCTTGTTCACTGATGCCGATGTCATTTTCGGACCGGACGCGCTTTCGCGGGCCGTGCGGTTCGCGGAACAGGAACGGCTGGATCACCTGGTCGCCTTCTTCGGTCTGGATCTGCGCGGCTTCTGGGAAAACACCTTTGGGCTGGCCTTCAGTCTGTTGTTTTTTCTGCGCTTTCGGCCCTGGCACGTCCGCAATGCGCGGCGACGAGAGTATCTGGGGGTCGGCGGCTTCAACCTGCTGCGGCGCGATGCCTACAACGCCATCGGGACGCACCGCGCCATCGCGCTCGAAGTCGCCGACGATATGGAACTGGGCCGCCGCGTCAAAATCGCCGGTCTGGCAAGCGATGTGGTCGGAGCGAAAGATCTGGTACGGGTCCGCTGGCAGGAGGGGCTGTCGGGCCTGATGAATGGTCTGACCAAAAACGCCTACGCGGGTCTCCATTACTCCTGGCGCACGGTTTGGGAATCGTCCGCACTGCTGCTGCTGACCGTGGTCTGGCCCTTCGCAGGCTTGATTCTGGCCAGGGGACGGGTTGCCCGCGCCGCCTATGGCCTCTGCACCACCGCCATTACCATCATCGGCGCGTACCATGCTCGCACCGGCAACGTGCCGCCACTTTACAGTCTGACTCTGCCCGTTTCGACCCTGCTTTTGATTGTCGTTATGTTCCGCTCTGCCCTCACGACGGAGCATAGCGGCGGCATCACCTGGCGTGGAACGTTCTACCCACTGGACGAACTGCGCGCCCGCGCCATCCCGCCCGCCCCGCCGCTGCTGGGATGAGGCAGTCAGGACAGCGCGAGCGCGGCCTCCGGGCAGGGGGTCAGGCCACGGAAAACGAGCGCGACCAGCGCGTCCGTAAATCGGATATCCAAGTCGTGGTGCCCGGCAAGGCGCGCGAAATACAGCGGCGCGTGCAGGGCGTCGAGCGCGGCGTCCAGGTCGGCGTCGGGGCGAACTTGTCTGCGCGCGATGCCTCGCTCCAGCACCCCCCGAGCCTCGCGGCGCTGGGGCTGAAGCCAACGTTCCCGGAACGCCGCCGCGATCACGGGGCAGTCCGCACCACTGCCGAGCAGCGTGACAAGAGCCGCCCCGCGTTTTCCTGAGAGGAAATTCGCTACCAGGCGTAGCTGCTGCCGGATGTCTTCCTGCACATCGCCCGTGTCCTCGAAGGCCAGGCAGAGCGCGCACCCCGCCAGAACCGCGTCGGTCGCAAGCGCCGCTTTATCCGGCCAGCGACGGTAGATCGTCGGCTTTCCGACCCCTGCCCGCATCGCCACTGCTTCCATGGTCAGCGCGGCAAACCCGCTTTCTTCCAGCAGGTCGAAAGTGGCGTTCAGAATCGCCTGCTGCGTTTCCGGGTCGCGCGGTCGTCCCCGTTGCGGCGTCCCACCAGCCAGCACTCTGCCGTCATTCTCTGCTGCGTTATTCATGTAGTTGCTATACCACATACCACGCGTTGCCAATTCTCTATCCTGAGCCATTAAATATACGGAACGTAACGAAAATAAGCCTTGTACCAGGAATTGAAGCGGGGGATGGCCCGCACAACTCACGACCGTAGAGGAGCAGGCAAATGGCAGAGAAAACAATTGCACTGATTACCGGTGCGAACAAAGGAATCGGGCTGGAGACCGCGCGGCAGCTTGGCGCACAGGGGATGACGGTGCTGATCGGGGCACGGGATGTCGCCAAGGGTGAACAAGCAGCGGCAGTGCTCAAGGGCGAGGGGATCACGGCATACCCGATCCCCCTGGATGTCACCGACACGGCGAGCATCGCGGCGGCGGCACGGAATGTCGAAGCACAGTTCGGCAAACTCGATATTCTGATCAATAATGCGGGGGTCTACCCGGATGGCGGTATGCCGGTCTCACACCTTAGCGATGACCAGTGGGGGCAAGCCTTCGAGACGAACGTGTTCGGCCTGATCCGCACCTCACAGGCGTTTCTGCCGCTGCTTCGAAAATCCGAGTCTGGACGCATTGTCAACCTCACCAGTATCCTCGGTTCCCTTACCCTTTCCGCAGATCCAAAATCGCCAGTGGGCGGCTACACGGGAACAGGCGCCGCCTATGCTGTCTCAAAGGCAGCCGTCAATATGTACACGGTCCACCTGGCCGCGGAGCTGAAAGACACCCCGATCAAGGTCAATGCCGCCCACCCAGGCTGGGTCAAAACGGACATGGGTGGCGGGGCCGCACCAATGGAGATCGTGGACGGCGCGAAAACCAGCGTTCACCTCGCGACCCTTCCCGCCGACGGCCCCACCGGCAGCTATACGCACCTGGGCGATACGCTCCCCTGGTAGGCAGCAGGTTTGTTAGCACGGCTTCGCGTGTCCGATTGCGCGAAGCCGCGTCCAAATACAGGAGAAAATTCAATGCAAACCTATGATCTGAGCGGCAAAGTCGCTATCGTGACCGGCGCATCGTCAGGTATTGGGCGAGCGACCGCGGTGCTGCTCGCGCAATCCGGCGCGAGGGTGGTCGCCGCTGCGCGGCGGCAGACCGAGGGTGATGAGACCGTGCGCCTGGTAAAAGCGGCCGGCGGAGAGGCGATCTTCATCCCCACGGATGTCTCGAAACTCGCCGACAACGAGCGTCTGGTGCAGGCGGCCCTCGAAACGTACGGTCGGCTCGACATCGCCTTCAACAACGCGGGGGTCGGCAGTTTCGCCCCGCTGCCGGATCAAACGGAAGACGAGTGGTATCGTCAAAACGACATCAACTTGAAAGGCGTTTTCCTTGCTCTGAAGACGCAGATTCCGGCGATGCTGCTGACTGGAGGCGGAGCGATCGTGATCAATTCGACGGTTGCGGCTGAAATCGGCATGGCGGGCGCGTCTGTCTATTCGGCAAGCAAGGGGGGCGTGGTTTCCATGGCCCGTTCCGTTGCCATCGAATACGCCCCCCAAAATATCCGCATCAATGTGGTCAATCCCGGCCCCATTGCTACCCCGATGTCAGAGGGAGCCTTCGGATCGCCGGACGCGCTTTCGGAGTTCTTCGATACCAAGGTTCCTCTGGGGCGGGTGGGGCAACCCGACGAGGTCGCGCACGTCGTTGCGTTCCTCGCCTCGGACGGCGCATCCTACATCACAGGTCAGGCTCTGAACGTGGACGGCGGCTACACCGCGCAATAAAAGGCAGCAAGGACAACCCCAAACAGTGCCAGAGAATAAGGGAACCCTGATGAACGTCTACGAGCTTCAGAAACAGAACGATGCCAACGCACTGGTCCGTGCCCAGCGCGCGGACCCGGCACCCGGTCCTTACCAGATCGTCGTGCAGGTCCGGGCTGTGTCGCTGAATTACCGCGATCTAATGATCCTGGCGAACCCGGCTCAGACGACCCCACGTATTCCTGTCTCGGACGGAGCGGGAGAGGTGATCGCCGTGGGAACGGGTGTCACGCGTGTGGCAGTCGGAGACCGGGTTGCGGGCGCTTTCTTCCAGAACTGGTCCGCAGGGGATGTTTCCGCCGCCGCGCATGACCTGGCACTCGGTGGCAGCGTGGACGGCATGCTCGCGGAGCAAGTGCTGCTTTCCGAAGAGGGGGTCGTGCGGTTCCCCGACCATCTGTCCTATGAAGAGGCCGCGACACTCCCCTGCGCGGCGGTGACAGTCTGGAATGCGCTGATCGAACAGGGTGGCCTGCGGGCGGGGCAGACCGTGCTGCTGCTCGGAACCGGCGGGGTCTCGATCCTCGGTCTGCAGTTCGCCAAGCAGCACGGCGCACGGGTGATTGTCACCTCCTCCTCGGACGAAAAGCTGGCGAGTGCCAAATCCCTGGGCGCGGACGAAACGGTCAACTACCGAACGACACCCGACTGGGAAAAAGCGGTCTGGGAGATGACCGGCAGAACAGGGGTGGATCAAGTGGTCGAGGTCGGCGGGGCCGGGACGCTCGAAAAGTCACTGCAGTCGGTGCGAGACGGCGGAACGGTCAGCCTGATTGGGGTTCTGACTGGCTTCGAGGCCCGGATCAACCCGATTCTCGTGCTGCAAAAAAGTGTCCGTTTGCAGGGGATCTATGTCGGCTCTCGCGCCACGTTCGCGAATATGAACCGCGCGGTCGCCCAGAGCAGACTGAAGCCAGTCATAGACCGCGTGTTCCCCTTCGTCGAGGCCCCCGTCGCCTACGAGTTCCTTCGGAGCGGCTCGCACTTCGGCAAGGTCGTGATCCGGGTGGGCGACTAACCCTTTTTATCCGGGCTTGACGGATTGCTCGCCCTGGTTCATAATGAACCAGTGATAAACCAGAGCGGGCGAGAGATTGGGTAGAGGCGCGGACGACCTCGACTGCCGACTGCGCGAGCACCTGCGGGGGAGGGGAATCCGGATCGGCGAACAACTGCCCGGCGAGCGAGAGCTTGCCGCCGCGCTGGGCGTCGGGCGAACCGCGTTGCGGCCCAGCCTGGACGCTCTGGAGGCGGAAGGGGTGGTCGAGAGACGGCCCCAATCTGGCACCTTCCTGCTCGCCCTGCCCGCCGCCCCGGTTCGGGGAGACGACTGCGGCATCGCCCTGATCGCCCCGTTCCAGGCAACCTCCGAGCCGGGAAGCCGCGAAGACGCCGAATGGCTATACCGCGTCGTCTCGGCCTTCGAGCGCGTGGCGGTCCCTGCCGGGGCACGACTGCTGCTGAAAGACCAGTCACCCTTCCTTCACGACCCCTGCTCGATCAAGGATCTGGCCCGCGAGGCCGCTGCCCAGGGAGCGCGGGCCGCGATCCTGCTGCACCCTGCCGGACCCTGGGAGAAGATCACCTGCGCCCTGGCCCTGCTCCACGACGCAGGGGTCCATCCCGTGATCGTTTCGGGCCGCGACTATCCGGGC
>JACMJB010000324.1 GCA_014380815.1 Armatimonadota bacterium | reverse complement strand
TGCATCAGATCGGGGTCCGGAGCGATCCCCGCCCGCCGAAGCGCCTGCTCGTAGCCCAGGCGGCGCTCCATCACCGTGGAGGCATGATCCAGGTTGGTGATATGCGCGATGCGCTGATGCCCCAGCGAAAGGAGGTGCCGCACTGCCTGCTCTGCGGCGCGAACGTTGTCCACACCAACGTAGTCCGCATCGAACCCACTGGGCGGAAGGCGGTCAATGAATACGAGCGAAACGCCAGCATCCCGCACGGACTGCAGGGCCGCTTGGTTTTGCGTGCCGCCCAGATGCCATAGGATCAGTCCTTCGATGTCCTGATCCTGGCAAAGACGCTCCAAAAATCTTGCCTCGGAGGTATGAATCTCCTCGGAAGTTTCACCGCTCGCGGTCTCCAGCACCAGACGGAAATCGTCCTGATTGACCGCCTGCTGGATTCCCTGCACGATCAGCGTGGACCCAGGCCAGCTTCGATAGGGCCAGATCAGGAGCGCGATATTCCGCCGACGCGGAAGAGGCGTGCGGGTGCCCCCTGGATCTCCCGAACGAACGACCGGGCGGCAATGCGCGGAGCGGACGATCAAGCCGCTATCCTCGATCCTTTTGACCGCCTCCCGAATGATGATGCGGCTGACGGTAAACTCCTCGGCCAGAAGGCGCTCGCTCGGAAGCCATTGGCCGCCTTTATACTCGCCGGAGCGGATCTTTTGCCCTATCACGGCAACGACGTGCTGCACCGAGGGTGAAATGGGGTTGGTTTCTTTTGAAGCGGACATATTGAATAATCAAATCTACCAAACATACCACTGTGGTGTCAATGCCGGAACGAGAAATTAGGTTAAAATAATCGCATCTCTCCTTGTGACGATCTGACCGAATAAACAGACATGACCAAACAAACCATTCTGATTGCCGGGGGCGCTCTTCTGGTAGCCCTCTGCGGAGCCGTTCCTTTCGCGGGTGACGCCGCGGCGCAACCCGCTGCGTTGCCCGGTCAGCCATTTGCCCCCTACTGGTTTCCCAATGATCTGCTCCGCTGGAGTCCCGGCGCCGACCCCGATGCGGAGTACAACCGAAGCCGCGTGCCGCTTGCCGACCGGTTCCACGACCCGAAAACCCAATCTAACCCCCACGCTCGTCCCGGCGAAGCACGGGTGGCCTCCCTGGCGGCCTTCGGCTCGACAAGCCGGAACCCATCCCAGGGCGAGGCACGGTTCGCCACTTACACCGCCGCCTACTGGCAGTACGTGGACGTTCTCATCTACTGGGGAGGGTCGGCGGGCGAGGGATTGGTCATCGCCCCCAAACCGACGGTGACCGATGCCGCGCATCGCAACGGAGTGCCGGTGCTTGGGACGATCTTTTTTCCGCCGGTCGTGTATGGCGGTCGTCTGCAATGGGTTCGGGACCTGGTCCAGAAGAAGGGGGACAGGTACCCTGTCGCGGACAAACTGATCGAAACCGCCAACTACTACGGCTTCGATGGTTGGTTTTTTAATCAGGAGACCGACGGCGCGGATGCCGCTCTCGCCGCCGAATATCAGAGATTTCTGCGCTATCTCCAGAAACGGTCGCGTCTCCGCATCATGTGGTACGACGCCATGAACAAACAGGGCCTCGTCGGCTGGCAGGGCGCGCTGAACTCTGCAAACCAGCCCTTCTTCGACGACGACGGTCTTATATCCGATGATCTCTTTATCGATTTTCGCTGGCGACCGGCCCGACTGACCGCTTCCCGCGATCTGGCACTCCAGCTCCGCCGAAACCCTTATGACCTGTACGCGGGGGTAGATGTCGAGGGGGCGGGATACAACAAAGCGGTTCCGTGGGAGAGCCTTTTTCCCGAAAATCAGCCCCATACGGTTTCTCTCGGGTTTTACCGTCCCGAATGGACGTTCAATACCGCCAAAGATACCGAAGAGTTTTACCAGAAAGACAGCCACTTCTGGGTAGGCGCGAAGGGCGATCCCAGCAACACGCAGACCAGCGAGGCGTGGAAGGGGGTTGCCCATTACATCCCGGAACAGTCCCCGATCACCCGGCTGCCCTTCGTGACCAGCTTCAACACCGGACAGGGTCATCTCTTCGCGGTAGATGGCGCTATCGCGGGACGGACCGATTGGAACAATCTTAGCCTGCAGGATGTGCTCCCCACCTGGCGCTGGAGCATCGCAAGCCCTGGCAGCGAACCGCTGCGCCCCGCCTTCGATTGGACCGAGGCGTATAACGGCGGAACGTCGCTGAAAGTCTCTGGCGTTCTCCGCACGCCCAATCAGCTCAGGCTCTATTCGACGCGGCTTCTCCTTCCCGCAAAGACCCGGCTGCGGATCACCTACAAAACGGGTCAGGCTCAAAAGCCGACGCGACTTCAGGTCGGCCTGACCTTCGCGGACAATCCGTCGCGGGTCGAGTATCTGGATGTCGGCAGCACCAAAAGCGCTGAGTGGGGTACCACCGAGTTCGCACTAAGCCAGTTCGCCAGCCGGACGCTTGCGGCAATCTCCCTCCGGTTCGCATCGAGTGCCCCCGTGGGCGACTATTCCATCTTTATTGGTGAGATCGCGGTTCTGGGTCCATCACCGATCCGTGCTCCCGCCTCGCCCTTGGAACCGCGCATCGAAAAGCGGTGGGACTCGCCGGGGCGGGCCTCTCTTCGATTGAGATGGACCCCGCCCGCTGGTCCGGTCGCCCGTTACCAGGTGTATCGCAGGCACGCGGATGGCACTCGTGTCCACCTTGGCGGCACCCCCAATCAGGTCTATTTTGTGTCGGCGGTGGAGCGTGTCGGGGCGGAGCGCGAGGCCACGCTTCTGGTGGAGGCGGTCGGTCCCACGGGAGTCCGCTCAAAACCTGCTGTGATACCGATCCCCTGGCCGAAGCCTTGATTCCGTAGCCCCCGGACCCTGTGGGTGCGATAGACTGGGAGGAGTGGCGTCGAACGAAACTCCAGCCAGCCCCGTATCCGCTTACGCTCACGTCGTGGTGAATGTGGACGCGCCCGGCATTCGGCAGCCGCTGACCTACTCGGTACCTTCCCATTTGCGGGGGGGACTCGCACCCGGCGCGTGCGTGGCCGTGCCTTTCGGCAAGCGCGAGGCTATTGGACACGTCGTTGCTTTGGTAGACAGCCCCCCCGCGGATGTTCCCCTTCTCGCGATCCGTGATATTCACGCTCTGGTGAGCGGCGACGGGGCGGCGCTTCCCAACGCCGTTCTGCAAACGGCGCGCTGGATGTCGCAGAACTATCTTTGCGACCTAGCGGTCGCGGTCCGTTGCGTGATCCCTGATACCCAGGCCGCTCATATCGTGCGCCGCAGCGCGCTGACGCAGGGATGGGAAGCCACGCTACCCGAAATCACGACCCCCTCACACCGGCAGGTCATTCTCGCCCTGTCGTCGTTCCCAAACCAGGCCGCGACCGAGGAAGAGCTTTCCGAGGCCGTCGGCGGTGCCAGAGTGACCTCGCCGGTTCAGATCCTGCGAAAACGCGGCCTGCTGAAAGACACCTGGACCGTCGAGCCGCCGCGAACGGGTGCGCGCAAGATCAAAGCGATCCGTCTCCTGATTGTCTGGGATGATGCCGAATCCGAGGCGCTCAAGCGGGAGGCGAAAGCCCCCGGTCAGGCGCGCCTTCTGCGGGCACTGGCGAGTGCGGGCGGCGGTCCTCTCCCGCTTGCGGAGGCGATGACACTGGCTCAGGCTACCCCTTCCGCCGCCAAACGGCTGGAGACCGATGCCCTGGTCGCGATTGCGACCCAGGAGGTGCGCCGCCGCCCGTTCCGATTTGTCGCCGGAGCTGCTGTACCACCGATGCCCACCGACGAGCAAAAAACCGCTGTCGAGGCGATCACCGCGCGCCTTGAAACCGGTCAGCCCAACGTCGCACTGCTTTATGGAGTCACGGCGTCCGGGAAGACCGAGGTCTACTTGCGGGCCATCGCTGAAACGCGCCGACGCAAGCGGACCGCGCTGGTGCTGGTTCCCGAGATCGCCCTGACGAGTCAGGTCGTGGACACGTTCCGCGCCCGCATCGGCGATAGAGTGGCGGTCCTTCATTCCGGCCTTTCCGATGGAGAGCGGCGGGATGAATGGCAGCGGATCGGGCGGGGCGAAGCGGATGTGGTGGTCGGGGCGCGGTCCGCGGTCTTCGCCCCGCTCCCAAACGTCGGCTTGATCGTCGTAGACGAGGAGCATGAATCGTCGTACAAGCAGGACAATCCTGCGCCGCGCTATCATAGCCGCGATACCGCGATTGCCCGCGCCCGCGCGACCGGCGCGACCGTTCTGCTGGGGTCCGCGACACCGTCCGTGGAGAGCTTTTTCCGGGCCGAGTCGGGGGAGTGGGGCTTTTTGCCGCTCCGCCAGCGCGCCCTTTCTCGCCCCCTGCCCTCCGTGGACATCATTGATCTGCGGGAGGGCTACAAGAAGGGCCAGACGCCCGGTGTCTTCTCTCTCCCGCTGCGCGAGGCCATTGCGGACCGCCTGTCCAAACGAGAGCAAACCATTTTGTTCTTGAACCGGCGCGGTTTCGCGATGTTTCTGCTCTGCCGCGACTGCGGATTCTCGACCCGCTGCCCTAACTGCGATGTTTCCCTGACCTTTCACCAGAGATCGTTTCGGCTGGTCTGTCATCACTGCGGCTTTGAGCGCAAGGCGCCGGATGCGTGCCCCTCCTGCGGCGGGGCACGCATCCGTCCGTTTGGGATCGGCACGGAAAAGGTGGAGGAGGAGGTCCGCGCCCTGTTTCCGGAAGCCCGCGTGCTGCGTATGGACCGCGATACGACCGCGAAAAAGGACTCCCACCAAACCATGCTGCGCACCTTCCGGAACGGCGATGCCGATATCCTGATCGGAACGCAGATGGTCGCAAAGGGACTGGACTTCGCAGGCGTCACGCTGGTCGGGGTTATTTCCGCAGATACCGCGCTGAATATGCCGGACTTCCGCGCCGCCGAGCGGGCCTTTCAGCTTCTGACACAGGTATCGGGCCGGGCGGGCCGGGGCCGGAAAGCCGGGCACGTTCTGGTGCAGACCTTCAACCCCGAACACGAATCCGTCACCGCCGCCGCCGAGCACGACTACGAGACGTTCTACCGCCGCGAGATCAAGTACCGCCGTGAGCTGAACTATCCCCCGTTCACCCGCCTCGCCAATATCATCGCCCAGGATGAAGAGGGGCATGCCGCCGAGGCGCGGCTTCGCGTCCTCGCCTCCCGCCTGGGCAGCACGGGCAGCATCAAAAGCCTGCTCGATGGTCCCAAAATCGGCGGGGATGACAGCATCGAAATCCTGGGTCCCGCCCCCTGCCCGCTGTCGCGCCTCAAGAACCGCTACCGCTGGCACCTGCTTCTGAAGGCGGAGAGCGCGGACGTTCTTCGGCAACGGCTCCGCATCGCGATGGCGGGTCTGTCCGCCTCTGACCGGCACGGCGTCAGTGTTGATCTGGATCCAATGGGCCTGCTCTGACCGTGCGATCTTGACCGTTCCCTTTGTCGCGGCGGAAAATCGGCAGCAGAAGTTCTATGTTTCCGATGTTTCCGAAAACGCCCGAAACGCGCTCTGGAACACCTGAGGGGCACGGGTCGGTCTGCCGGTGTCGGCACGGACAAAGGCCCCCCGCGTCCAGGCGCTCGCGATCAGGCAACGGGACCCCGTCTCGGTCAGCGTGTATTCAAGTGCGAACGAGGCCGCTTTCACGTCGCGCAGAACACCCGTGATTTCGATCACATCGCCGTAGCGAGCGGCGCGAACATATCGGACATGAGACTCCACAATCACCAGCTGTACGCCGTGCACCGCGAAGTCGTGAAAGGAGACTCCCATTTGCCCGAGGAACTCCGACCGGGCCTCTTCCAGATAGTTGAGGTAGACGGAGTTATTGACATGCCCGAACGAATCCAGCTCGTAAGTACGAACGCGAACCTGGGCAGAAAGCGGCGGTGGCATCGGGCAGAATGGCTCCTGAATGAGTGAAGGGGCGGGACAATCTGCCCCGCCCCTTCGCCTCGAAACTACGTCCCACGGACTACTTTTTGTAGTAATCGGCGTTAAGCTGGATAAAACTCTTCCATTGCTCTGGGACTTCGTCTTCCATGAAGATCGCGTCCACCGGGCATTCCGGCTCGCACAGACCGCAGTCAATGCACTCTGTCGGATCAATATAGAGCTGGGTGTCGTCGTCCGTGCCATGAATACAGTCCACGGGGCAGACAGCGACGCACGATTTATCCTTGACGCCGACACACGGCTCTGTAATTACATAGGGCATGGTTGCGAAAAGCTCCTCTGCGCGGGCAGCGCAGGAAAATTGGGCTTTGCCTGGAGAACGGGGGGTGGCAGGCGAGGCCTGCCGATATTATAGCACAGAAGCGCGCGAGACCGAGGCAGGATCGCCTCGGTCTCGCCGTGTGATCGGGATAATTTTCCGCTACGCGGTCACTGGTGCCGACGGTCGAGAGCGGCGCCCGGTCGTGGGGGCCAGATCCGCCGTTTCCACAGCAGGTGCGGAGTTTGAAGCGGTGCCGAAATCCTGGGCGGGCAGAATGATGGTCTGCGCTTCCTGCCGCTTCCGGAAGTTGACGGTCTCCCAGTCCCGAATGTAATCGAGAACGGTCTGCGCCATTCGGCGGGCATCCCATTCGGGCATCAGCAGCGTCAGCGAATCGGTCGCGCGGACCATTTTGACCGCGCCGCTCTCCATCGGCTCGCCGACCCCGTTATCAATCTTAAGCACAAATGGCTGGCGGTACTTCACATCTTTGCGAAGGGTCAGCACTCGCGCTTGCATGCCCTGCCCATCATGGGAAGGCGAACCCTTGTAGTCGGTCCACTCCGCGAAGGCGCCATTCAAAATGTCCCAGCAAACCAGCTTGAAATCCGGCACATCGGCGTAGTGCCGAACGCGCGTCCGTGCCTTATAGGTCTCGTCGAACTCCAGAAGGGTGAAGGCGATCTTGCTGCGCTTGGGTTCGAGGTTCAGCATGTCGCTGATGTCCAGTACCC
>JACMJB010000323.1 GCA_014380815.1 Armatimonadota bacterium | reverse complement strand
TGGTGTAGCCCTCGTTGACAAAGCGATACCGAAGACCCGCGTCCACGTAGGAAATCAGCAGCGGCGCGGCATCCGTAATAAAGCGAAGCTGGGCGGCAATCTCCCGCGCGGTCCGTGTCGCCTGCTCAACCTCCGTGATGTCACGGACCGTTCCGAGGAGACGCCCGGGCAAGCCATCACTTGCAGCGAGATGCCGGCCGCGTATCTCGACCCGCCGAAAGGCGCCATCGTTCGCGCGGTGAATGCGGCAGACAAACTGCCAGTCTGTTCCCGCGGTGAGCGCTTCCCGGTAAAGGGTGTCCACGGCCACGCGGTCTTCCGTGTGGACCTGCTCCAGGAACCGTTCGTGGTCCCAGAAGGGCAAGGGAGCATCGTGACCAAAGATCTGATCGTAGCGGCGGGAGCGGCGCACAGTCCCTGTCACGACATCCACTTCCCAGCAACCGAGACCCGTCACCTCCAGTGCGAAACGAGCCAGCTCGCCCGTTTCCAGCTCCTCTGACGGTGAAAGTTCGTGATCCGACAACTTAGATATCATAAAGCAAAATACGGGTCGTCGAAATGACCCGTGGTTTCCCTTGGATTGTACCGGATTGGCGACGGAACGAACAAGCTTTCGCGGCCCGTCGCGGGTAATAGCAGGTCACTCACCGGAGAAGCAAGTTTCGTTCCGAAATGGCGGGCACTCACTCGGAAACTTGGTCCGGAACGCCGCGCTTCAGCAGGCTGCTGAAAAGAAAGTCATACCGGGGCATTGTATTTGAGCTTCGGTATCGAAAGTCTGTGAAGGGTATACTGATACAGCGGACATAGTAGCGGCGTGGTCTGACGGTTCCCGCAACCCTGGAACTACGGAACCATGAAACCGCGAAACTGTGATCCGCGCAAATTGGCAAGGCGACCTTGAATGATGCGGATTGACGAATTAACGAAAACAACGCTTCCTCTGGTATCGTTCGAATTTTTCCCACCCAAGAACGAGGAGGGGTTCGCGCAGCTGTACCGCACCATTGACCGGCTGCATCCGCTGCACCCCTCGTACGTGTCGGTGACCTACGGCGCGGGTGGGTCGGAGCGTCAGAAGACGGTCGAGCTTGCCGGGCGCATCCAGAACGAGATTGGCATCCGTACCCTCGCGCACCTCACCTGTGCGGGCCACACCAAAAGCGAGATCGGCGAGATCCTGGATCAGCTCTGGAGCGCGGGGATTCGCAACGTGCTGGCGCTGCGCGGCGATCCGCCGGGGGGCGGGGCGTTCAAGCCGACCGAGGGCGGCTTCGGTTACACCAGCGAACTGATCGAATTTGTACGTGCCCGACATGATTTCTGTGTCGTGACGGCAGGGTATCCCGAGGGGCACCCGCAGTGCCTGAACCTGACCCGTGATCTGGAGCATCTGAAGCGCAAGGTGGAGCACGGGGCAAGTGTCATCGTGACGCAGCTTTTCTTCGACAACGAGGCGTTCTATCGCTGGCGCGACCAGGCCCGCGCCCTGGGGATCGAGGCCCCGATCGTTGCGGGGATTATGCCGATTGGAAATGTCGCCCAGATCAAGCGATTCGTGACCATGTGCGGGGCAAAGATCCCCCACCCATTGCTGCTTCGGATCGAGGCGGTAGAGGAGGACGCCGACGCTGTCTATCAAACCGGGGTCGAGTATGCGACGCAGCAGTGCCGCGACCTGATCGAGCGGGGCGAGGTGGACGGGATCCACTTCTACACGCTGAACCGCAGCCGGGCGACGGTGGACATCTGCCGCGCGCTGCGCGATAAGCTGCCGCTTTAACCGGGAACGAGAGAGCGAGATGAGGCGTTAGTCTACTATAAGACGCTTGGCTCCTCAGGCGCGCATTTTACAAGCGGGGTAGGGCGCCGCGAAGCGGCCCTTGGAAAGGAATCCGGGACGGTTTTTCGGCACTGCTGCTGGAAAACGCTGGATACCGGAGCGTATGCAGGCTGGATCATCGTCAACAGGGGTATCAGGGACGCGGCGGATCGCGCGGCGAGCGAAGCGCACGGTGAACGGCCTCCGTGCACGAGCAACAGCCCGCCTCCAGAGCCGAAGCTCCGCGGAGAAAGCCGAGGGCGCAAGCCGCGCAGGAAGAGTGCCGATCCACGCTGCGCCCGATGTTGAGCCAGGGCTTGCCGCCGCTTATGAGCACTGCCGTTTGATTAACAAGCACTACGGCAAGACCTATTACTTCTCCACCTGCTTCTTCCCCGCTTCGCTTCGCCCCGCTGTCCACGCGCTGTATGCCTGGGTGCGCTATCCCGACGAATGGGTGGACAACCCGGATGGGCTGCCGCTGTCCGAGCAGTGCGCGCGACTTGCAATGTGGCGCGAGGCGACCGCGACCGCGATAAAAACCGGGGTGTCGGATCATCCGGTCCTGGCGGCCTGGTCGGATGCCGCCCGCCGCCACGATGTCCCCTTCACCTACATGCGCGACTTCATCGAGGCGATGCAGATGGACCTCACCGTCGCGGAGTATCCGACGTTCGAGGATCTGAAGCGCTATACCTGGGGGTCTGCCTCCGTCGTGGGCCTGATGATGTGCCATCTGGTCGGGGCAAAGGACGAAGCCGCCGTGCCGCACGCCACCAGTCTGGGCACCGCGATGCAGCTTACGAATTTCCTGCGTGATGTCGGCGAAGACTGGCGGCATCGGGGCCGTCTTTACTTGCCGCTCGAAGATCTGGAACGTTTCGGCGTTACCAAGTCGGACATCGCGCGAGGCCAGCTTACCGAAAATGTCTGCGCCCTGCTCCGCTTCGAGATCGAGCGCACCCGCAGCATCTATGCCCATGCCGACGACGGCATGCGCTACCTTCCCGCTGATGCCCGTCTGCCGGTGCGCCTGGCCCGTGTTCTGTACTCCCGGATCCTGGACAAAGTCGAGCTAAACGGCTGCGACGTTTTTACCCGTCGCGCCCGTGTCCCCACTTGGGAGAAGCTGCTGGTCCTCGCCCGTGAACAGCAGCGGGCGTACGCCGAAAAAGAAGCGTAGGAACCAGGGTACCGTATCTTCCAGCGTGCTTTTTGCCGTATCCTCTGATCCTTTGAGTGCCTGTCCAGTCAGTTCCCGTAGTAGGCGTAGTACTGCGACATCGGGTCTTTAGGAACACCGCTTGCCTCGTGCTGATCCCGGGTGAGGATGGCGCGACCTTTCAGCCACCGGACATGCCCGTCCGCAAAGGCGATATTCTTGCCTTCCTGATGCGGGCCGGGGGTGGACCGATCCTCGGACTGACAGGCCGACTGTGATCTGGCCTCCCACTGGGTCCAGGGGGTAAAGAGCGCGCCGTAGCCCTTGTCCATGAAGAGAAAGGTCTGGGCCGGGTGCCCACACTGCGACAGGTAGGCGGGGGCGAAACTCTTGCCATTCGTTGGGCCGTCCGGATCTATCTGTCCGGTGGTCGAACTAGCGGCGGCGGTCTCATTATAGGAGTAGCCGCTCGGCTCGAGCGTGTAGGGAAGTCCGAAGGAGCGGCAGTACACGCCGCTGGCGGCATACTCGCTGGCATCCGGACACTGCCAGATGTCGGTGTTTTTGACGTAAGCCCTGGCCGAGACCTGCCAGTCATCCCCCAGATGGCTGCGGTCATTATAGGCCAGAAACGGCAGGCATTCGTCACAGTCCTGTGTATAGGCGAACACCGCCATGCTGAGCTGGCGAAGATTGCTGGCGCAGGTGGACTGACGCGCCTTGGCCCGTGCCTGACTGAAAACCGGAAACAAAATAGCGGCGATCACGGCAATGATCGCGATCACCACGAGAAGCTCGATCAGGGTAAACCCGGAGGAGGCCCGCGTGAACGCCGATGGAACCGAACTAAATCTTCGACGCGACATGGTCAGCCCTCTTTCCGGTCATATCCGTTTCTATCCGTCCCCGCGCCGCGAACGGTTCCTCCACCCATTGGTTAAGACGCGCGAGCCACCCGAAAAGTTACGCTCACCGATTTGGCCCGCGCCGCGTGCGCATCCCAAGCTGACCAAGCTTATAGGAGTGAGCATGACAGATCGCGACCGCGAGGGCATCGGCGGCATCGTCGGGCCGCGGGATCTCCTGCAGCTTGAGCAGGCTGGTCACCTGCTCCTGTACCTGCCGCTTCTCCGCCCCGCCATAGCCGGTCACGGCGATCTTCACCTGCATGGGCGTGTATTCCGCCCAGGAAAGGCCGCGCTGGGCAAAGGCCAGCAGGATCACCCCGACCGCGCCGCCCACGCTGATGGCATTGGTGACATTGCTGTGGAAGAAGAGTTTTTCCGTGCCGACCGTATCCGGCTTGTACTGATCGAGCAGCGTATTAATGTCGTTGTAGATGGAAAGAAACCGGTCCGGCATGGTCTCGGTCGGCTGGGTGAGTAGCACCCCGACATCAATCGGACGGAGCGTTCCATTTTCGTACTCCAGCACTCCAAATCCCGTCGTCGCGGTTCCGGGGTCTATGCCAAGAACAATCATGGTTCCATCTTACGGCATGTCCTCGCTCTTCCGTGCCTCGACGACGCCGCCGGTTCCGGTGTATACTTTCGCGGCAGCGGGGCGTGAATTCCTGTCACTGTATCGTCCACCCCTGCCGCCGCAAATCCCCCTGGATTACAACGATTACCGAAGGAAGACGCCACCTGCATGGGTACGCCAAACCTCGCCGATTTTTTCCGCCATCTGAACGACTGGTTCGTCAGCGCCATTGCACACTATGGAACCGGCATCTACGCCATTCTCTTTGGCATTGTCTTCTGCGAGACCGGTCTCGTCTTTCTGCCTTTCCTGCCCGGTGACTCGCTGCTGTTTACCGCCGGTGCGTTCTCCGGTCCGGACAGCAACGGCTCAACGACAGGCCGTCTCAGCCTCCCGCTCCTGTACGTGCTGTTTTTCAGCGCCGCGCTGATCGGGGACAATGTCAATTATTCCGTGGGGCGGTTCTTCGGGCGGAAGCTGTTCCGAAACGAAAAAAGCCGCGTTTTTAACCGGCGCAACCTGCACAAGACCGAACAGTTCTTCGAAAAATATGGGACCAAGGCGATTGTACTGGCGCGGTTCGTGCCGATCGTACGGACCTTCTCCCCATTCGTCGCTGGCATGGGCGATATGCCCTATTCGAAGTTTCTGACTTTCAGCGTCCTGGGCGCCGCACTCTGGGTGGGGGTCTGTGTCACTGCCGGGCACTTCTTTGGCTCGCTGCCTTTTGTCAAGAAAAACTTCGAGGTCGTGGTGCTGGGAATCATCGCGGTTTCCGTCGTGCCGATGATTGTGGAAATTCTGAACCATCGCCGAAGCTCTCCCAAAGCGGCCTCTGCGACGACGGACCGGGAGCGGTAAATGCTTCAGAAACAGCCGTCCGGCGCTGAGTCGCGACGGCGACCGGTGGTGTAAAGCCGTTCTGTGTCTTAATATAACAGGGAGATTACCAACGGGATAGTGATGGCGGAAAGCGCGGTCGAAGCGAACACGATACCCACCGCGAGATCGCCCTCCAGCGCGTTCTGGGTGCAGAGCACCGAGCAGACCACCGCCGTCGGCATCGCGCCCATCTGGACCGCCAGGGCGGTGAGGTCGCCGGGAACTCCTGCCAGATGACACGCCCCCCACGCCAGGAGCGGGGCCACGAAAAGTTTCAGCCCACAGGCAAGCGCCACGGGCACCGGGGACCTTCGGACTGCGCCGGGGCGCAGGGCGGCTCCCAGGGCGAGCAGCACGATGGGTGTTGTCCCCTGTCCCAGATAGCCGAGCGTCTGCGCCGTTATCTGGCCCAGCGCCTGCATCTGTGGCTCCGATCTCAGGGCATCGGGCCAGGGCAGGAGCCGCGCCACCAGCCCTAGCAGCATCGAAAGAAAGATCGGGCTGCGAAAAAAGCGCAGGATCGTCTTTCTTCGACTCGAAGCAGGGGGCGTCCCCGTGCCGGGGTGCGACGCCTCGCTTCTGCCACCGAATGCACCGCCGACCAGCGCCGCGCTCAGGTACAGCGGGAGGGTCATCGCAAACTGGTCCAGCAGAACGGCGGCGGGAAAGATGCCCGCCACCAGGGGCCGTGCCAGCGTGATCGGATAACCCAGAAAGCCCGTGTTCCCGAACGAGGCCGTCAGCATCAGCGCGCCGCGCAGGGGACGCGGCAGGCGACAGGCAAGCCCAATCGCGAAGGCGATCCCCATGGTTGCAAGATTAGCGCCCAGAAAACAAAGAGTTGCCAGGGCATAGGAGGGGGGAAGCTGTGGCGCGTTCGCCAGAGACAGCACGACCAGCGCGGGAAGCGTGACGTTCACCACCAGCCCGTTCAGAACCGGTATCGCGGTGAGGGGAATGAGATTCTTCCGCCGCAGAAACGCGCCCAACAGGATCAGCAGGAACAGCGGTGCAAGGACGCGCAAAACGGTAAGCAAGGTTTCAACAAACACAGCGACCCCATTGTACCCCTGCCAGCACCGGGGGCTGTTCGAGACGGGCGGGCAAATAACAGGAAATGACTGCGCCCGGTCATTTACGCCTGCAAGGAGATACAGAGAACCGCGTCGAACTCTGTTCTTGGTGGTTCGCCGCGCGACCCGCCGACCCGCCGCTACCAGGAGGATTCTGTTTTGAGCAGTACGCGTATCGGGCTGACGGGGCTTGCCGTGATGGGCCAGAACCTCGCCCGCAACATCGCCCGCCACGGTTTTCCGATCGCTGTCCACAACCGGACCACGGAAAAAACCCGGGAGTTCGTCGAGTCCTACGGGGATGAGGGCGCTTTCACCTTCGCCGGAAGTGATGCCGACTTTGTAAATGCGATCGCGACGCCACGCACGATCGTGATCATGGTCAAGGCAGGCGCACCCGTGGACCAGGTGATCGCGAACCTGAAACCCCATCTGGCGAAGGGCGACCTGCTGATTGACGGCGGTAATTCCCTGTTCTCGGACACCCAGCGCCGCATCAAAGAGCTTGCCGCAGAGGACTTGCTGTTTCTCGGTACCGGCGTGTCTGGCGGCGAGGAGGGCGCGCTGAATGGTCCCAGTATTATGCCGGGCGGCCCCAAGGAGGGCTACGACCGGATCAGCGACATTCTCCAGGCCATTGCCGCGCAAGTGGATGGAACGCCGTGTGTCACCTACATCGGCGAGGGTGGGGCAGGCCACTACGTCAAGATGGTCCACAACGGGATCGAGTATGCGGACATGCAGCTTATCGCTGAGGCCTACGATCTGCTGAAAAACGGCGCGGGTCTTAGCAACGACGAACTTGCCGATGTCTTTGACCAGTGGAATCAAGGCGATCTGGATTCGTTCCTGATTGACATCACCGTCTCCATCTTCCGAACCAGAGATCCGGAAAACGAAGCCGCCTTTCTCGTGGATCAGGTCCTCGATAAGGCGCAGCAGAAGGGAACCGGCAAGTGGGTCGCGCAGGGCGCGCTGGACCTCGGTTCCCCGGTCACCGCGATTACGGAAGCGGTCTTCGCACGCTATCTATCGGCAGCCAAGGAGCAGCGCGTTCATGCGGCGGGGATCCTTGCTGGTCCGTCAGGGCGCTATCGCGGCGACCGAGACGCCTTCATCGCCGCCGTGCGCGACGCTCTGTATGCCTCCAAAGTGGTCGCTTATGCCCAGGGATTCGACCAGATGAAGCTGGCCGCCAAAGAGTTCGACTGGAATCTGCACTACGGAGAGCTTGCGACCATCTGGCGCGGCGGCTGTATTATTCGCGCCCGCTTCCTGGACCGCATCAAGGATGCCTACGACCAGGATGCCGACCTTCCGAACCTGATGCTCGCCCCCTACTTCACCGAGGCGCTGACCAAAGCGCAGGACTCGTGGCGGCTGGTCATCGCGGAGGCAGTGAAGCTGGGAATCCCGACTCCTGCTTTCTCGTCCGCGCTTGCCTACTATGACGGCTACCGACGCGAGCGTCTGCCCGCGAACCTGATTCAGGCACAGCGCGACCTGTTCGGTGCGCACACCTACGAGCGAACCGACAAGCCCGGGACATTCCACTCCCAGTGGGGGCCGACACAGTCGGAGAACATTCCGCTGAAACCCAAGGAATAGGCGCGACTCCAATGAACCGCAGACCGTTCGGCAGCAGCGGAATCGAGATCGGAGAGATCGGGCTGGGCTGTTGGCAGTTCGGCGGCGATTGGGGTGCGGTATCCGAGGACGATGCGCTCCAGACGCTCCGCGCCGCTTA
>JACMJB010000322.1 GCA_014380815.1 Armatimonadota bacterium | reverse complement strand
TGGAGATTATCCTGGGCGCGTATCGCTCGTCGCGCACCGGTCAGCCAGTCACGATCCGCTAAACAGCCGGCGGCGGGAGCGCGGAAAACGATACACTAAAACCATGGGCATGCGGATGGGCGGGGGCAGTGGCGGGGCGAATGCAGGACGCGCGGCGGCGGCGAGCGGTCCCAAAAAGCCGCTGAAACCAGAGACGCTGAAGCGGGTCGCGCGGACCTTTCAGCCCTACCTGGCGCAGATCGTGCTGATCGTGGTCTGCGTGCTCATCTCCGCCGCGCTGGGGGTGGCGACCCCGTACTTCCTGCGGATCATCATTGATCGCGGCCTGCTGCTGCGCGACCTCAACGTTGTCACCGTCTATTCGGGCCTTACCGTGCTGGTGACCCTCGCCGCGACGGTCTTCTCGCTTGGCTACGGCTATCTTTCGGTGATCGTGGGCCAGAAGATCCTGCGCGACCTGCGCGCCCGTCTTTTCGGGCATCTGCAGGGGATGCCGCTGCGCTTCTTTACCGCCACCCGCACCGGCGAGATCCAGTCACGCCTCACCAACGATTTCACCAGTGTCTCCGGCGTGCTTTCGGATACGGTCGCCAGCGTTCTGTTCTCCGTCGCCACGGTGCTGTCGTCGCTGGTCGGGATGTTCCTGTTCGACTGGCGGCTGACTCTGCTCTCGGTCGGCTCGATGCCGCTGTTCGCCTTTATCGCCTCCAAAGTCGGCGATTACGCAGGCAAGATCCGCAAGGAGGCTGCCGAGCAGAACGCGAATATCACCGCGACCATGCAGGAGACGCTGTCGGTGTCGGGCGTCCTGCTGACCAAGACCACGGGCCGTCAGGAGCTGACGACGCGGCGTTTCGGCAAGGACAACGAGGCGCTGGCCGCGACCTCGGTGCGGATGACCATGGTGATGCGGGTCTTCTTCAACCTGATCCGCCTGGCCTTTTCGCTGACCCCGATCTTTGTCTACTGGCTGGCGGGGTATCTTGTGGTCGGCCTGCGCGATACAAATCTGACCATCGGGACGATCGTCGGCTTCACTGCGCTCCAAACCCAGTTGCTGTTCCCGCTGACCCAGCTTCTGTCCGTCCAGGCGGATGTGACCAGCAGTCTGTCGCTGTTCGAGCGGATCTTCGAGTATCTCGACCTTCCCCAGGAGATCACCGATGCCCCCGATGCCCTCACGCTGAACCCAGACACGGTGCGTGGGTCCGTGCGCTTCGAGAATGTCACCTTCTTCTATGAGCAGGAAGCATCCCTCCCCGAACGCGAGCCGAGCGAGCGCAAGGAGAAGGGCGTCAGGCCAACCCTCCAAAACATCACCCTGGATGCCCGTCCGGGGCAGTTGATCGCCCTGGTGGGGGCGAGCGGCGCGGGCAAAACGACGCTCACCTATCTCATCCCCCGCCTGTACGATGCCGACCAGGGGCGCGTTCTGATTGACGACGTGGACATCAAGCAGATCAAGCTTCAATCGCTGGGACAGGTGATCGGCGTGGTGACCCAGGAGACGTATCTGGTGCACGATACCATCCGCGAAAATCTGCGCTACGGTCGCCCTGAAGCGAGCGATGCCGAACTGATCGAAGCCGCTAAGGCCGCCGCGATCCACGACCATGTCGCCAGCCTGCCCGAGGGCTACGACACCGTGGTCGGGGAGCGCGGCTATAAGCTTTCGGGCGGCGAGAAGCAGCGGATTGCCATCGCGCGGGCCATCCTCAAAAATCCGAAGATCCTGATCCTGGACGAGGCAACGAGCGCCCTGGATACACAGAGTGAACGGCTGATTCAGGGTGCGCTGGAGCGGCTTTCCACGGGACGCACCACGTTCGCTATCGCGCACCGGCTTTCCACGATCCTTGCCGCCGATCAGATCCTGGTGATGCAGCGAGGCGAGATCATCGAGCGCGGGACCCATCCGGAGCTTCTGGAACAAGACGGCGCGTATGCCCGTCTGTACGCCGCCCAGTTCCGGGATCATGAGGAAGACCCTCTTCCCCTGCGGCTGCCTCTCCTGGAGGAGAACCTCGCGTGACACTGCGCCGCCTCGACGCCACGGAGACCCGAAAAGGTATGGAACAGACCGTCTACCTGCTCGGCTACGAATGGGGCGAGACAGTCACCGACTGCGAGCCGGGCTTTTTCCGCACGGTCATCGAGAGTCTTGCGTTTCAGCGTGCGCTGGAGTTGCTTGACCCCGCCCTGGTTCAGCTCGCCCCCGCTGGGGAGGGGGGCTACTGCCTGCGCGTCCTCACGCCTCGTTGTGAGGGCCTGATGCCAGACGGTTTCACCGTCTGATCCGCCGACTGCCCCACTGAGACCGCGGAGGGCAATGTGGAGAGTATAAGTATGGAACCTCAGATCATGATTGCCGCTGATACCCACTGTCAGACCGGCGAAGGACCGCTCTGGCACTCCCATGAGGCCCTGCTCTACTTTATAGATATTCCGCCAGGCCGCCTGTTC
>JACMJB010000321.1 GCA_014380815.1 Armatimonadota bacterium | reverse complement strand
GATGCGTTTGGGCGCGACCCCGGCCTGGCGCCGACCCACTGGGGACCCGACAGCCGTACCCGTGACCTCTTCGACCGCGACCGGCTGATAGGGGAAGTCACCGCGTACCAGAGCGAGTTTTACGTTCCCGTTCTGCGGCGCCGAAAAGCGCCCGCGTATGAGGCGTTCTTTTCGGCGAAAAGCAGCGGCCTGAACTATGCCGAACTGCGAGTCAAGGGGCCGGTGCAAAGCGCGGATGCCCCGCGCTTCTTTGCCCTCGGGGACGCGCTTGCGAACGCGCTGACCCCGGAGCTTGCGTTCGTTCATCCCGTTTGGAACCGGGGCGAGGAAAGCCAGCTCTACAGCGCGTCGGGCGTATTGTCGCTTAAGGAGCTGCAGGAGTATGGCCTGAATCCGGTCTGCGCGCGCACGTGGTATGGTTCGCGCCTCGTGAGCGAAATCGGACGAGAGCGGCTGGCGCAGGCGGGACTTCGAATCGAAAATACGCGGGGGGGAGGGGTGCGTGTTGACCTCGTGCAGGACCCCTCTCAGAGCGATTTCGAAACGCTCCAGCGGCGACAAACGGAGGCCATGGCGGCGCTTGTCCCCTCCGGCCTTTATGCGGACTACACCCGCTTCAATGACTTTGTCCCCGGCCCGCGCTGGGTTCCGATTCCGGGGTAGAAAGGGAGTAACGGAGTAGCGGAACAACGGAGTAACAGAACACGATGACCATGGAATCAACCGAGCCTGCTGATAACGCAAGCCTGCTTGCGCGTCTGCACAAAGCGATTGCCGAGAAAGAGACCGTCCGGGGACTGGACCTGACCGGGGCCGACCTTCGGGGCGCGGACCTCGGCTATCTGGTCGCCGAGCGCCTGGTGGCCGAGCAGGCGCGTTTCGACGGCGCGCTGCTCAACGGAGCGGACCTGGTCGAGGCGTATTTTACCGAATCGGTGCTGGATGAGGCGAGTCTTGCCGGGGCGAACATCGGCATGGCGACCTTCAAGCGGGCCTCACTGCGCGGCGCGGATCTCCGAAACACCCTGTTCACTATCGCCTACTGCAGCGATGCCGACCTGACGGGCGCCGACTTTTCCGGAGCCGAGATCACCGGGACCTCGTTTTACCGCAGTCTTTTTGACCGGGTCACGCTCTGCGGCGTCCGGGCGGAGGGTGCCGGTTTCAGCGGAGCCTCGCTGCGCAGCGCCGATCTGTCGGAGGGTGTGTTTGAGCGGGCGGAATTCGACCGTGCCGATCTGACCGACGCGAATCTCACCGGGGCAGACTGTACGGAAGCGGACTTTCGGGGAGCTATTCTCGCCGGGGTGCGCTGGGGGAATGCCCGTCTGGACGGCGCGATCTTCGATCCCGGCGCCGCCCCGGCGTCGTAATGAACGCCCAGCCTCCGCTTTCGCTGCGGAACTTTTACGGCAGCTTCACGGATCGGGATCGTCCCGGCTACCATCTGGTGGACCGTTGCTATCAGAACGGCAGCGAGACAACCCTGGTGGAGGTAGTAAAAGTGACCCGGCTTGAGGTCCAGTATCGCCAGCTTTTTTGTGAGTACGAAATCCTGCAGCTCGTGGTGGACGGTGTCGTGGTCACTGACGCCGTCGCGCAGCGGCTGATCCACGGGCCACTGCTCGGAGGGCTGTACTACCACAACTACGCAAAGGAAGCGGACCGGGTCGTGTTTATCAACCGCGAAAGCGGCGCGCGCCGTGTTGCCCAGTACCACCGCAACGACGGGGCGATCACCTAGAGGCCGCCGTACCAAGACCCTGGTGACAAAGCAAAAAGAAAGCGTAAATGAAGAGATTATGAGCAGTACGTTTCGAATGACCGAGGCTCAGTTTGACCTGCCCGATGGGTGGCAGGATCAGAGTGTGCAGATTCTCGCCGCCGGGCCACCGGATACCGCCCCGGAGTTCAGTTTCGTCGTCAGCCGTCAGCCCATACCGGCGGGCAAGGATCTGGATGCGTTCGTCACGGGCGAGATGGAGCTATTAAAGGGCGCTCTTTCCCGATTCCGGCTTTTGCGGCGCGTGGATACCACCCTCGACGGTGTTCCCGCTGTCGAGGCTGAGTTCACCTGGAGCCGCGAGGGGCAGCCGGTGCAGCAGCACCAGACTTATCTGTTCTACCGCCGCATCGCGCTGACTTTGACCGCCTCGGCGCTGCTGGGGAACTTCCCCCGCTACAACGGGGATCTTCAGCGTTTGCTCGCGTCCTTCGAACTGGAACGCTGATTCACGGCGGACAGGGCAGCGCGGTCCTCCTTTTCCTGAGGACTACGAGATAAGCACGCCGGTTCCCAGTACAATGGGAGAGCCGATGTACGACGAACAATCTCCGATCCCCCCGGAAGTGCAGGATATTCTTTCTCGTCTGCCGCGTCCGATGCGCCAGCGAGTTCTCGCAGATTACGACGCGCGCTACGCTCCCTTTCTAGCCATGCTGGCTGCCTGGAAGGGAGCGGTTCAGACGCACTACGCGCTCGGTCAGGCATCGGCCCTGTCGCGGCTTGAAGAACAGTTTTTCCCCCTCGGTGCCTGGAGATTCCCCCCGCAGACTCTGGCGGTACCGATCCGCCCACCGACCCGCGCCCTGGAAGTCCCGTTCGAGGCAAGGTTCTCAGAGCCGACCTCGGCGCGGCAGGCCTGGATCAGCTGCGGCGCGGGCTGGATTCAGCCGACGGCGCTGCGTGGGGTTCGCACGGATTCGGTGCCGGGGACACTCCGGATCCTTTTGGAGGCCGTTCAGGTAAGCGGAAGCCATTTAGGAACGGCGGGAACGCCGACTCTGCTGGAGCGGGGTCAGCTCGTTTTTGTCGCCGCGCCCGAAGCGGTGGTGCACGCTCTGACCCGGGGGCAGTGGTGGGTGAAGACCGGTGGCAGCGGCGTTCCCGACCGCGTCTGGCCGATGGTGTGCGAGCGGTATGAGGGTTTTCTCGCTTTTGAACGCGAGATGCAGGCCGCGCGGATGAGCCAGCGGCAGCTCGATCAGTGGCTTCCCGCATTCTTTCCCTACGGGCGAAAAGTGGTATGTTTCCGGCTTGCCACCAGCGAAGAGATCCGCCACCACCATCCCCGGGGTCAGGCGGCGGACGAAGCCAATCTCCTGCTGTTCAACCAGCAGGAGACGCAACCCCTGGCAGGCGATGGGGATGGCACCCTGCTGCGTCTTCTGGGCAATCTGCAGGGAACCGGGGCGGAGCAGGCGCGGTCGTTCTTCGCGGACGGGGGAGGGACGGTCTTTTACTGGAACCCGGTCCCTGTGGTGCAGACGGCGGTCACGGATCACCAGTTCTTTTCCCCGTTTCCGGAAGTGGGACAGGAATTTGCCCTGCGTATGAACGGTGTGCCGGACCTGTCCGCGGTGGTGGCGTACGGCGATGGGGTCCCGATACCCGCCTCCGTGGCACGGGTACCCAGCAGCGATCCGCGTGCCACGGAGCTGGATGTGGAGATCCGCTTCGCGCGTCCGCTAGGCGCGTCTCGTCGGCGGGCACGGGTCAAGATCTATCATGGCTCCCTGGGTCAGGGGCGTGTCCTGCCCGGCCATCAGGATGCGCCGACGATCCTCGAATGGGCATCGCTGCGTTTCGCTGCCCCATTCCCGACCCTTGGCGGCGCGGTTATCGGCAGGCCGGAAGATCGCGCGCAGGCCGCCCGCACCGCCTGGTACCATAGCGTCCTGCGCCCCCCGCTGCTCACGGAGGGGGATCTGATCGAGATATTGGATCAGCGTGCGCTCGGGGCGACAGGGTCGGGCGGAAACGGCGGTGATGGCGGGCTGCTGCGCCTGCGCCACGCGGCCCGCGAGATCATGGATGGGCTGGAAGACGCACGGACCGACAGCGAGTTCCATTGGCGCTCCTACCTGTGGCCGTCGCTGCTGGCCCGCTCAGACCGCTTTGACCTCAGCCTTGATGCGGAAGATCGCGCCGCGATTACCGACAGTGCGGGCGATCACAAGGATGACCACAATGGCAGCGGCGGCGATGGCACCAGCGATCCCAGCCGCTTTTCCGCCGCCGAGGACGTCGTTCCGCTGATCCAGCGTCTACGGCTGGATTTTGAGCCGACCCCGCTCGCCGAGGGGATTCCGGCGTTCCTGCTCGACGATGTCGCCAATTTTCAGGCGTCGCTGCTTTCTCAGTATTTTATTGTCTCGTGCTTTCGCGTCGAAGGGCGCGTCCTGCGCGGCACGGGGCCGGTGGGTCGTTGAGTAGCGGCACTGAGGAGATACCGGAGATACCGCACGATCATCGCATGGGTGCCGGCGCCGGCGACCCGGCGTTCCCCCACCTTTCGGGGCTGAACTGGCCGAGCTATCTTCTGCAGGCCCTGCTCACCCTGCGTGCACTGGGAGTGCCGGAGCAGAATGTACGACTGATCCCGACATCGGGACACTTCGCGCAGCCTGAAGTGCTGGACAGTGGTGAATCCGGCGACGATCCCGACGAAGGTATGGCAGATGCCGCACCCTGGGAGATGCGTCACCCGCGAGGCCCCCATTACGACAGCGCCAGCGGGCGGCTGACGATCCAGCGCGTTTCGGACCCGACCGAGTTGTATCCACGGCTCGAGATCAATGTCCGCTCCGATACCGCCGCGGAGGACCGTGCGGCGGAGATGCCTGTGGGGCGGCTGGCGCATTTCCTGGATATTCTGATGGCGGATCCACCAGGAACCCTCCCGCCCGGTGAAGCCGGTCAGCAGCCCGGAGAAAGCCCGCTCGAAAAACTGACGCGGCAGGTAGCGGCGCTGTCTCCCGAACTCACGGAGGTCATGCCGGAAAGGGTCCGCAGTCGGCTGCGAACATTTCTGTCGGCCCTGGAGGCTGCCCTGCGCGTGCCCGCCGACGACCCTGCGCGCGGTGAAACGCTTCTGAAGCGTACTTTGGAGACGCTGAAGCCGTCTCCCGAGTGGGCCACAGTGGGATTCGCCCCGCCGAAGGGATCGTGGCTTCTGGAGGAGATCGAGCCGGTTCAGGCGGCGTTTCGCTATCTGATTCCCCGTGTCGCGGCTGCGATCACCCGGTCGGAACCGGGACAGGATCCGCCTTTTTCGTTGCGGGAAGCCGCCGTCGCACTGGGTCGGCTTGAGCAATGGGCCGATCTGATGACGGTGGTGGCCGCCGCCACTGGCGCTCCGGAGCAGCAGCGACAGGCCTATGCCTGGTTCGCTGAAGTGCGCGAAGCACCGGGGATCGCCTCCGGGCAGGCGCAACTGGTTTACGAGATGCAGCGTGCACTGGGGTTTGAAACGCCGCGCGAACGGCTGCGGGTCATCCGGCACCTGCTGGAGATACTGACCACGGAAGCGTTCATGGCGACAGCGGCGATAGACCATCTCTGGGGGATCGCCTGGCTCCACGGACCGCTGCGCGATTTCGGGCAGACCACCAGTCCGCTGGGGAAAGACCCGGCAGATCCAGAGGCAGAAGACGATACGCTTTTGCTATCCGTGACGGGGGGGCAGCACCCTCACAGCCTGCTGCTGACGCTGATCCGCGACTGGGCCGGGGACCTCGCGCAGCGCGGGAGCCGAGTCGGCTTCCTGGGGGTCCGCGTGGAAGCACTGGCGGAGGCCGGCTTTTCCGCCGAGGAGCAGGATGAGATCTGGGCACTTGCAACATGGCGCAGACAGACTGCGGACCCCCTGACGCTGTTCGAGATTTCTGTTCAGCGGCTGGTACACCCTCAGGTTCGCACGAGGATGCGCCGCTACTCCCCCAAAGCGGGACGCTACAATACGCTTTGGGCGCAGCCGGGACGCACGGCGGTCCTTGGGGGAAAGACACGGCTTTTCTCTCCCTCTCTCGAGATCTGGCTCCCCTTTGCCGAGGATTCCGATCACGAGGCACACCGGGCAGGGCTGCGGATTCGTCTTCTTGCTTCGCTGTTCGTTCCCATTACGCTGCCTCTGCATTTGGTCTGGCAGGAAGCGGTCGCGCGTCTTGGTGGATCGAGCGATGCGCAAAGTGACCAAGGAGAAGCGGGTGGCTCTTATTTGCGCCATCCGCTTCAAAGCGGCGTCCGCCTGGCGGGAACCGGTATCATAAAGCAGAACGGAGCCGCGTCCGGTTCGGAAGGCGGCTGAGGGCGCGGCGCGGGCCGTAAAGAAAGTATGAAGGTTAGGGCGACCCATGCGTGACTTCGATCTCGTTTCCGTTGACTGGGACTCGGTGCGGCTGATGCAGGCCGGACAGTTTACCCAGGAGACCTACTATTTAGAGGAGCTGATGCGCTGGACCCTGCACCGCGCATCGGACACCAGTGGGCGTCTGCTCCACCTGACAGCGGGCGGTGTCAGTCAGCCAAGCCCGGAGGGGGATGGAATCTACAGCGTTTCCGTTCGAGGCTGCATCGGAGTGGGGTCCAGCGGATACCTGATCGAGATCGAAGACAGCGCCGACCGTGCGATCACCGGGCGCGTTGCGCTGGGCGCTTCCGGAGCGCTGTTTGTGGGCGTCGCGAAGGCCTCGCGGGATCATCTTCCGGAACTGCGCCCGTCCGCTGATGCCGGATTGCTCCAGTGCGGCGGTCGCCGACGCGTCTATGGTCTTTTCGCCGATGACGCCGACCAGGGCCGCTACGATTATCTCCAGGTAGCGCAGTTCCTCAAGACCCCTGGCGGGCTTACCCCGGACCCGGATTGGCTTCCGGAGTGCGCGTTTCTTGGAAGCTGCACCGGCTTATGGCGAGGCCATGAGGCGGTCCGCCTGCTTGCCCGCCGTGCGCTGGAGACGCTGGAGCGTACCTCGCTGAACTCGCCGCCAGTCTTCGCGGCGGCGGCGGCACTTGCTGCGTCGCTTGGGTCCGCCGCCGCTGCTGCGGAGGAGCGGCAGTCAGCCCGCCCGTACTTTGTTCAGTTAGCGGGGGCACTCACCGCCCAGCGCAGTCAGCTTCGCATCCTGCCCGGTCCCAACCTGACCGTTTACCAGGAAGCCATGGACGAACTGGACGCCGCACTCACCTATCTGGACGGTTACTGGACTCTCGGTCGGGCGCTGGTTGTGATCCGCCGATGTTTCGAACGGCTGATCACGCTTTACCCGCCTCTGATGCAGAGCCTGAACCAGGCCGCGCCTGCCGCGCCGCCTCCACCCGCGCAGTGGGAGATCGCGGAGCGCGCGCCGCGTCCGGTCACCTCGG
>JACMJB010000320.1 GCA_014380815.1 Armatimonadota bacterium | reverse complement strand
GCGTAAGTTTCCCCGGTCCGGGGCGGACAGATCAGTCAGAAAGTAGCCGATCTTGGCATAAAGTCGGGGAGACACGCCGCCGATCGTCGGAAACGAGGGGTTCGGGCCGTCAGCATGCCAATCAATCGCCTTGAACGAAGTCTGCTCTCCCAGGTTCGGGGTCCGTACAAAGACATGAGAGGTCGTGAGCTGGATGTTCCATCCCAGAATCTCCGCGAGAAGGGGAAAGGTCGCGGGCCAATCGAGCAGCGGCAAAAGTGCCTCGCCACCTGGTCGCGCGATGGCGTTGCGGATCTCCACAGTCGCGAACGAATCCAGGTCCCGGCGGCTTCTCTCCTCGGCATCGAGGCCATCCACCACCCCGATAAAATGCGCCACCTGCTCCGGAGTCAATGCGCCGGGAAGTACCAGAAACCCATCGCGGTCGAAAGCCTCACGCTGGGCAGGCGTCAGTCCGGCAGGCGGGGCGGTAAGAGTTGAGGGGAGCGTCATCGCGATTCTCCTGAGTTGAATTGCGATCAGTATAGCCCCCGCCGACACTTCGTGTCTTTCCGGATTCGCCCACGCTTTTGCTCATTTCGCTCCGCAATCGGTCAAATTTGTGGAAGCCGGACCTGTGTGCGGTAGCGGGAGGGCGTCTCACCAACAGTGGCTTTAAACAGCCGCGTGAAATGCGCCTGGCTTTCGAAACCGACCGCAAGCCCGATGTCCCGGGAGGTTTGATCGGTCCGATGCAGCAGCGTTTTTGCCGCCTCCAGCCGCCGGGCAGTGAGATAGGACTGAGGCGAAACGCCAAAATGTCGGTGGAAAAGGCGGCGAACTTGCGCGGCGCTGACGGGGATCTCCGCCTGCCACTCTGAGAGGCTGCGGCCCGGGTCGGCCTCGATCCGCTCCAGCAAGCGAGCCAGCCAGGGGGGCAGGTTCTGCCGTATCGCCGCGGCAAAGGCGCTGCCGCCCATCTCGCCGAAGCGTGCGCGCCAGCACAGCCCGAAGACCCCCCCGGCGAGGGAGCGAGCGACGAATCCTGCGAGGCCGTCATCCGTTGCCGCCTGCTCGGTTTCGCGAATGCAGGCCTGCATCCAGCCTGCGATCTGTTCCCGCTCCTGCGCTTCGGGTTTCCACGAAAACGGGGGAGCGAGCCGTGCCATCAGATCCTCTTTGCCCGGGGGCAGACCGGCAGTCGCAGCCAGTCCAAGGGTCAGCCAGTGTGCCCCGCCCGGCTTAGCCGCGACCACGTCCCGGATGCAGGGAGCGGGAGACAGAAACGCCTCACCCGCCGTGAAATGCCACTGCTGCTGTGGCCCCGTCCATCCGCGCAGGGTCAGGTCAATCGCCCCGCTCCGCACCAGCCAGAGCGCGGGAACCGGTGTCGCCAGACGGCGCATCGCCTCGCCGCCCTGCCAGTGGTGCTCCCTCGCCCAGCCGATCCGCACCTCGATTCCCGCGTTGCTCACCCTGTGCGCCGTCTCTGTGCCGCTGTCAGAACAAAAGGGGACTAAGAGGTGGCGTCCGGCTTTGGCTGGGGCGGCAGTTCCGCCTTGCCCAGGCACCAATCCCGAACCCACGGCCATTCCCCGTAGCCCCAATAAGGGGAGATATGACCGGCTCCGCCCAGAAGGTGGATCGGGATCTGGAGACGGTCCGCGTAAGCCTTGGTCTGCTCGAAGGTGGCATAGTCGTCGTTGTCGGAGGCCACGATCACCGTTTCACGCGCCGCGCGGGCAATCGCTGAAGCATCCAGAGGGGGTGGAAAGAACGCCTCGACGCCCGGCGGGGCATCGGTCGGCGGGACACCGACCATCACATACGGCGGCGCGACCAGCAGCACACGGTCCGCCAGCCTGCGGCCTGCTCCGGCGGCAAGGTGGAACCAGCTGATCGCGCCCAGGCTATGCGCTACCACCGTCAGTCGGTTCGCCTCGCCTGCAAGCGGCTCGAGCGCGACATCGAGTGCGGCAAGCCATGCCTTGCGATCGGGCGCGGCAGGATCGGGCAGCTTCGGGTACTGCACCGGGACGCCCGCACCCGTCAGCGACGCGAAAAGATGCTCCTGCCAGTGGGCGGGCTTGTTGCCGCCCCAGCCATGCAGGATCAGGACCGGGCCGCCTGAGGAGGCAGCGGTTTCAGAGGTGCTCTCAGAAATGCTCATGATTTCAAGATTCTACGCGCGCAGGGGGAACGCCTCCTGCGATTGAACTGCCGACTGACCTGCCCTTGGCGAAGTTCTGCCCGTCAGACCAACAGCATGGTCTCCCGAACCTTCTGCATCGTGGTTTCGGCAAAGGCGCGTGCCTTCTCTTCGCCCCGTTCGAGGACCCGTTCCAGTTCGGCGGGGTCGCTCGCGTAAACCGCGCGCCGGGCACGGATCGGGTCGAGGACCGCATTGAGAATCTCGGTGGTTTCGCGCTTGCTCTGGGAGCATCCCCGCGCCCCGCTCCGGCACTCGTCCCACTGTGCCGAATAGCCAGAGGGATCATAGAGCCTGCGAAGCTGGCAGACCGAGCAGCCTTCCGGCACCCCGGGATCGTCTTTTCGGACCTTGAGCGGCGAGGTAAACGCCCCTTTCAGCTTCTGGGCCACGGTGTCCGCACTGTCCGTCAGCAGGATCGTGTTGTGATACGACTTGCTCATCTTGCGGAGTTTGCCGCCTGCATCGGCATCCAGCCCCGGCAGAACTCCAGTATCCTCACTGATCACTGCCTGCGGGGTGGGGAAAAGCTCTGTCTGGTACAGATGGTTGAAGCGGCGCGCGATCTCGCGGGTCAGTTCCAGGTGGGCAGCCTGATCCTTGCCGACAGGTACCGCGTGGGCGCGGTAGAGCAGGATATCGGCGGCCTGAAGCACGGGATAGCCCAGCAGCCCATACGAAACCGCGGCTTCGTGCTCGCGCTCCGCGACCAGTTCACGCTTCTCTTTATAGGTCGGGACCCGTTCAAGCCATGAGACCGGGGTCACCATGCCGAGCAGCGTGGAAAGCTCCGCGTGCGCGGTCACTTTGGACTGGCGAAAAATGGCGCAGCGGTCCGGGTCCAGGCCCGCGGAAAGATAGTCCAGCACCACCGCCCGCGAGGCATCCGCGATTGACTCGCCGGTGCCAGCAAGAGTCGTCAATGCGTGCCAGTCCGCCACGAAACAAAACATCTCGTACTGATCCTGCAGCGCGACCCAGGGCTTCAGCGCGCCCTCGTAGTTTCCCAGATGCAGCAAGCCGTTTCCGGTCGGCTGCATGCCGGAAAGAAGCCGCTTCTTTTCGCCTGTCCGCTCACTTCCCAAAACTGCGCTCATCGCGTCGTCAATTCTTTCCGTGTGTGTAGCTCTAGTAAGCGCCCGTCATGTAATAGTAAACGGCACTCTTTGCCGGGCCGATGATCAGGCCGAGGAGCGAAGGCAGGCCGAGTGCCGGGGCCATCACCAGGATGAAAAGCAGGATCGGTCCCACTCTGGTGGCATGCTGCAGGAACGCTTCCCCCATCGCCGGGGGAAGCGAATAGGCCAGCAGTTTCGATCCGTCCAGCGGTGCGATCGGCAGGAGGTTAAACAGGCACAGTCCGATGTTTACCTGAACCGCGATGTGCAGCCAGGTGGCATAAAAGTCGTCCTGGACCACCTCCCAGCGGATGATCTGGGCGAGAACCGTCGCGATCAGGATATTGGAGAGCGGCCCCGCGGCGACCACCAGAAAGCCCGCGACCCGCCTGGAAAAGCGAGTATACGCCGCCGGGTCCGACTGGACCGGTTTCCCCCAGCCAAGCCCGACCCCGGTGATAGAGGTGAACACCATCAGTATCGTCCCGACCGGTTCCAGGTGCGCCAGCGGCCAGAGCGTGACGCGGCCCTGCGAGCGTGGCAGCGGGTCGCCCATCGCGTCCGCGGTGACCGCGTGCGCCCATTCATGGAAACTGATGCTGAGAAGGAGCACCAGGAGCGTCATCAGAAAATAGCTGGCGTCAAAAGAGGGCATAGGGCGTTTCCTGGGTCTTCCCGCGCTGCACTACAAACCGACAAGAATCATAAAAAGCCGAAGGATCAACGGGCTGATGACAGCGGGCAGCGCGCCGGTGTACATCAGGGCGATGAACACATACGACCCGTAGCGCTCCATGAAAGTCCGGTAGGCCGCGCCCAGTGGTGGCGGCAGGGCGCTGGAAGCCACATGGGTGGCATCCAGCGGGGCAACCGGCACCAGATTGAACGCGAACAGGGACAGATTTACCAGCATGGTCGCGGTCACTAGCATCAGGAGCCAGAGAAACGTCTCACCGACATCGCCGCGCCGCCGCTGCAGTTCCGCGATCATCCACCGGGCGACCGGCGACAGCAGAACCGCGAACAGCAGATTCGAGAGCGGCCCCGCCGCCGCGACCAGCGCCAGCCCGAAACGTGGTCCGACGCGGTAGGCTTCCGGATTGGTGCGGACCGACCGGCCCCAGCCGACTGGAAAACCGATCAGCGTGGTCGCCGCCATCATCAGGGTCCCGAGCGGGTCCAGGTGCGCCAGAGGATTCAGGGTCACTCGTCCCTTGCTGCGAGGGTTCGGATCGCCCAGACGGTCCGCCATCCAGGCATGCCCGAAGACATGGGCGACAGTCGAAAGAAGGATCGCCAGCAGCAACAGGACCCAGAGCTGCCAGGGAAGTGTTTTGAGCGCCGCGGCGCTGAGTAAGGGACCGAGCCGTTGCTGCAGAATTTCGATCATCGCCGTGGTGCCAGCCTTTGCCGTGAAGTAGGAAGGGATTCGAGAAGTGTCATTATCTTACCGTATCCAGGCGCAGGTATCCGGCACTGCGTCCCCTCGCTCCGGTGCGACGGTCACCTGCGCCCGGAAGGCCTCACAGGCGAAACACAGCGGCACCGGACTCGCGAGTTTCCAGGATCGCTTCGATCGCCGACTGCGCTTCTGCCTTGGAATCAAAGTAAGCGATCATCTGCATCTTCCCGGCAACTTCGGCCTTGAGCGCCGCCCCGGAACCGGTCTCCTCCACGAACATGCGGCTGACATGATCGAGATTGAACGCCGTTTTCCCTGCACGAACATAAACCCACATAGACTGTCTCCTGGTCCGATTAGAAGCCGGTTCCCGATGTTCCGCGATAGATGACAGTCGGAGGCTGCGGGGCGCCGGACACTTTCTGTGCCTCGTGTTTGGCGCGAAGCTCCTCCACCAGTCCCGGAACCGCATGCGGGGCGATGGCGGGCTTTGCAAAAGCTTCCGAGAAGACCGACCACAGGGGGTCAATATTATGTGAAAGGTCGAAGACCATGATGCCCTGGGTCGAGGCCGCCGCCGCCTGAAGGACGCGGCGAAGCTGCTCCGGCCTCCCCGCGAACTTGTCCAGCGAGATGCCCGCGTACACGAACGTCTGATCGTTGACCGCCCGGCTGGAGAACTGGCCCGCCGCTTCGACCGAATCCCCGATGTTCTTGTTCGCCCCCACCGCCTCGGCGATCGTCGCGGTCGTGTAGTAGCAGCCTGTCGTGATAAAGCCGGTCAGGCCCGCCCAGCCGGTCTGCTTGTAGGCATCGTTCAGGAACCGAAACCCGGCCTGAAGGTCGGTTGCCGCCCAGTTCGCCCCGATCTCCGGATAATCGGGGTACCAGGACCCCACATATGTGTTGACCGTCATCTGGGGGCGCGCGGTCTTCGCGACCCGGACCGCATCGGCGAACCAGTTACGAAGGGTCAGCGCCCGAAACGTCAGCCACGCATCGTAGTAGGGGCCGGGAACCTCATACCGCTCCATAGTTGGAAAGTTGACCTGGTAGCGAAACACATCATCGGGCCAGGTGAGTCGTTTCCCCACATACTGCTCGAACTGCTGGCGCGTTTCCGTCGAAAAGTCGGCGTTCAAACCCGCGTACCGCAGCCGGTCATCGAAGATGATGCCATCGGCGGCATAGTTCGCGGCCACCTCGCCAACCATGTCGAGAATCCGTTTACGGACCGTCGGATTGTTCGGGTTCACCATCAGCGGCACCTGCTTCTCCGGTCGCTGACCGATGGGCACGAAGACCGGCACGCTATCCAGCACCAGTTTCTGACCGGGCAGGGCGTTCAGCCGCAGAAACGCGACTGTCTGCGGCGAAATCGCGACCAGCGCCGCGCCACCGAGGGGCAGTGTCGGCTGCAGTGCGGGCAGAGCGGCAGCGGAGATTTCCGCCAGCACAACCCCGCTGGGATCCAGCAGAGCCACCAGCGTGTTCGGGTCCAGCGTCTTCAGTTTGGAAAGATCGGTGTAAACCGCGAGATCATCCGGTGTCCGGGACGGGGCGTTCACCCGGTCCGAAACCCCCTGCGACGCCGCGCCGGAGATGTCCCGGCGTACCCGTGTCTGAACCTCGTAGAGCGTGGTCTGCCATTCCGGGTGTTCGTAGCCCGGTCCCTTGAGAAAATCACGGTGCCCCTCGGAAAAGGCGTTCATCGAGAGGATGAGATTGATCCCCTGCTGCCGAGTCTGTGTCGTCATCTCACGCACCGGGTCGAAGCCAGCGGGAAGCGTCTGTTTCCCCCAGGGGCGCACCCACTCGGTCAGCTTGGGGGCGTAACGACTGGGATAGATGGTATAGCCGATGATCGGCTTGATGTCCAGGCAGATCGTATTAAAGCCGACACTTTTGATCTTTGCGACCAGCGCGGCGATCTTCTCCGGGGTGTTGTAGCGGTCAATATTGGCGGTCGCATCAATCCAGAGGATGCGTCCCTGGTACCCACGCTCCCGGGTCATCTGCTGGGCGATTCCGATCCCGTTACGTGCCTCGTCCAGTGTCACCGGGGCGAGCACCGCGAGTCGCGGAAAGGGGAGGTAGGCGGGAGTCTGCGGCGGCGGCGGCACGACAATCGGAGCCGGGAGCGGCGCACGGGTCGGCACCGGGACCGCGGGCGGTGGCGTCGGTGTAGGCTGTGTCAGTGGGGCGGGCAGGGGCGGGG
>JACMJB010000319.1 GCA_014380815.1 Armatimonadota bacterium | reverse complement strand
CGCTCGCACCGGGCTGCGGGTCACGAGCGAGGAGAGCCTCTCCTGGTGGGCCGGGCGCTTCGCGGAACTCGGTGTCGCACACGGCGGTGTTGCGCTTCGAGATGGTCGCACCACGCTCGATTTCGAGGACGAGGAAGGGCAGCGTCTCAGCCTCGTGGTGGATGCATCTCCGGCCGAGTTTTCGCCGTGGCAGGGGAGCCGGGTCCCCCGCGAGCATCAAATACGCGGGCTTGGCCCCATCCTGCTCAGTGTCCCTCACCTGGAACCCACCGAGCAGGTGCTGACGAACGTTCTGGGGATGCGCCGCCTCCGCGAGTATCTCCTGCCGGGCGGCAGCGACGGCAGCAGCGCGCAGCCGGTAATGGTGGTTGTGTTTGCGATGGGTGCGGGCGCTGACGGCGGCGCTGCCACCGAGCTACATGTCGCCGCTGAGCCGTCGCTGCCGCCTGCCTCGCCGGGCGCGGGCGGAGTCCATCATGTCGCGTTCCGAACCCCGACGCTGGAGGCGTACCAGGGGTGGGTCGAGCGGCTGAAGGCGCTTCGGATTCCCTCCAGTGGACCGGTGGATCGGTTCTATTTCCGGAGCCTGTATTTCCGCGAACCCGGCGGCATTCTGTTCGAGATCGCCACGGACGGGCCGGGCTTCGATGCCGACGAGCCTCTGGCGCATCTGGGCGAACGGCTCGCCCTGCCGCCGTTCCTGGAGCCGCGCCGCGCCCAGATCGAAGCCGGTTTGCAGCCGCTGTAGAGCGCGTGGTGCGTGGTGCGTGTCCGAACAAACGGAGGCTCCATTTGGGTTTCATCGGTCTGGACGGCGCGAATGATTTTGCCCGCCCCACCGCCCCGTGCTATCATCTGAGGCATGACCTTCCCTGATTCCCCTTCCCCGTTCGCGGATGACGACACCTTGCGCAGACTGGAGGCCGCCACCCGCGAGCGATCCGCGCCGGAGCCACCGGGGGACGACACCGACCCGCTACTGGAACGGCTGAACCCATCGCAGCGGGAGGCGGTCCGGCACGGCGAGGGTCCGCTGCTGATCTTCGCGGGGGCCGGGTCGGGCAAGACGCGCGTGCTTACCCACCGGATCGCTTACCTGATCGGGCGGCGAGGTGTCAGGCCGCGCAACATTCTCGCGGTCACCTTCACCAACAAGGCCGCGAACGAGATGCGCGAGCGGCTGAGCCTCCTGCTTGGAGCGACCGCGACCAGGGAGATGTGGGTCGGCACGTTTCACTCAGTCTGCGCACGGCTGCTGCGCGAGCGCGGCGATACGATTGGTCTGGCCCGTGATTTTGTCGTTTATGACGATGGCGACCAGATCACCCTGATCAAGGAGTGCCTGCATCAGCTAAACCTCGATGACCGGCAGTATGCCCCGCGCGCCGTCCTGTCGCTGATCTCCCGCGCCAAGGAGAAGCTGGTGATGCCGGACCAGTTCTCGCGCCATTTTTCCGGTCTGTTCGAGAACGTGGTCGGGAAACTATACACCCTGTATCAGGAAAAACTCAAACTTAACCGCGCGCTGGACTTCGACGACCTGATCCTGTGGACGGTCCGCATGTTGCAGGAGCGGCAGGACGTGCGCGAACAGTATCAGAACAAGTTCCGCTATGTTCTGGTGGACGAATATCAAGACGTCAACCATGCCCAGTACATGCTAACGAAAACGCTTTCCGACAGAACAGGCAATATCTGCGTGGTGGGAGATGATGATCAGAGCGTGTACGGATGGCGTGGGGCGGATGTAAAGATCATTCTGGCCTTTGAGCGAGATTATCCCGACGCCAAGATCGTGAAGCTGGAGCAGAACTACCGTTCGACGCAGACGATCCTCGACGCCGCATACAATGTGGTCCGCAACAACCGGGGACGCAAAGACAAGAAACTCTGGACCGAGAATGTCGCGGGCGAGGAGATCACCCTCTTCGAGGCGATGAACGAGCAGGAGGAGGGGGTCTTTGTCGCGACCACTGTTGCTGACGAGGTCAAGAAAGGCCGACGCTACCAGGATTTCGCGATTCTCTACCGGACCAATGCCCAGTCGCGCGTGCTGGAAGAGGTCTTCATCAACTACAAGATCCCCTACAAGATTATCGGGGGGGTCCGGTTCTATGAGCGGCGCGAGATCAAGGATATTATCGCCTATCTGCGGCTCGCCCATAACCCGTATGACTCGGTCGCTCTGCGCCGGGTCATCAATGTGCCCACTCGCGGTATCGGGGCGGGCACCTGGCAAAAGATCGAGGAGCGGGCGCAGATCCGAGAGATGACCCTCTGGGACATAGTCACCGATATCGGGCAGATCGAAGGGATCAAAGCATCCACAAAGAAGTCCATCGAGGCGTTCGCGACCCTGATCGCCCATCTTCGGGGCAAGCGCGACGAGTACCCGGTGACCAAGGTGCTGCGGGAGATCATCGAGAATACCGGCTATGTCCGGGAACTGGAAAAGGAGCGCACGATCGAGGCGCAGACCCGGATCGAGAACATCCAGGAACTTCTGACCGTCACCCAGCAGTTTGAGCTAACCACCGAGGACACCTCCCTGCAGAACTTTCTGGAGCAGACCGCGCTGATCGCCGATGTGGACAGCCTGAACGAGGGGACCGGAGATGCCGTCGTTTTAATGACCCTCCACTCGGCGAAAGGACTGGAGTTCCCGGTGGTCTTCCTGGCGGGACTGGAGGAGGGGATCTTCCCCCACTCCCGCGCCATGCAGAGCGATTCCGAGATGGAGGAGGAGCGACGGCTGGCTTATGTCGGGATCACGCGCGCCAAGGATGCGCTTTTCCTGAGCTATGCGGTGCGCCGCACGATCTACGGCAACACGCAACTTGCCCAGGTGTCGCGGTTCGTGCGCGAGGTCCCAAACGAGTTGTTCAAACAGCAGAAAAGCAAAAGCCGCGGCGCGATCGGGTCCGGCGCACGGTCGGGAGGGCGCTCCTACCGCGACGAATACTCGCAGTTGAACCCCTGGGAAGAGGCGCAGGCCGCCTCGAAGGCCGCTCTGCGCGCTGTCACCCCACTCACCCCGCCCCGGCCTAAGGCCACCGAACCGGGCGGTGGCTTCAAAGTCGGTCAAAAGGTCAAGCACGCCGTTTTTGGCACGGGCACGGTCCTAGGGGCAACTGGCGACGGCGACGATGCTCAGGTGACCGTGGCTTTCCCCAATGTCGGCGTCAAGAAGCTGGTCGCCGGCTTCGCGCGGCTGGAAAGATTGTAGTCAAGCAGCCGATGCCACAGGATCAGCTTTTTGAAGAACTTCTGCAGGCTTTCTTCCAGGAGTTTCTGGAGCTTTTTTGTCCGGAGATTGCTGCGCGGCTCAATTTCGACTAGGTGACTTTATTGTCGAACGGTACCTGCCGCTGGGTATGGCGGAAGAGATGGAACTGCGGCAGTTTCTTCTGTAGCCGGAATTCGAGGAGGTTGAAGAAGTGATTACCAGTTACGAGGAGCGGGGCATTCAGGAGGGTATCCGAGAGACTGTGTTACGACAGGCGCGTTTGCGGTTTGGCGATTTGCCGACAGATTTTGTGGAGCAGGTACAGTCGCAGACGGACATAGGCGCGCTGGAGATCCTTTCCGATCGGTTGCTGACTGCGGAATCCCTGGGGCAGCTTCGGAGCGGCTGGCCCGAGCAGGATCGTTAGTTTGGACTGGTTATACGCACTGCCTTTGATCAGGATGGTGGATACTCTGCAGCCTGTCGCAAGATATCGTCAAACGGTATCTGCCACTCGGCATTGGGATTGATCGCTCCGGCCTTCGCGGGCAACTGCAGAGCGCTGTTGAACCCGCTCCGGGAGGAACTTGCGGATTTCTCTCTAATCCGGCGTCACCTGGTAGCCGACCCCGGTGGCATAGCCGAGGGCGATCCAGAGGACGGCATTTAGAACATCGCCCAGGATCAACCCCAGGAAAAAAGGCAGGGCAGCCTGGAACCCCTTCATGCCGCCGTAACGCTGGATCAGCGCCTTGAAGGCCCACCCCAGAAAAATGCTGGCCCAGAGCGTGTGCATCGCATAGACCGACGCGACCAGGAAACCGATCGGGTGCAGGCCGAACCCCGATCGGGCACGAGCGATAAATAGCGCCAGCACCCCGCCAAAACCGCTGATGATGTGCAGGCTGTTGCTCCACGTGCCCTTGTAGGGCACGGAGGCCGCTTCAGCCAGGAAGCTGAGCGAACGCGCCGGGGCACTGCGGTACATGAACGGGTTCTTCAGGTTGTCCCCACCGCCGTTCAGGTAGGGCATCGCAACCGATACTGTAGCGGCGACAAGAGCGCCGAGAAGGACCGAAGCGACCATCGCGCGGAACAGCGAGCGCAGGTCCAGGTCTGCCGCCTCACCGATCTTCGCGCCGATGAGCACCGAGGGCGTGAGCATCTCACGGGTGTCAAACAGAAAGCTGTACTCGAAACGGGTCAAGGTATAGAGTGCGGACAGCTTCAGGGAGGCGGTCCCCACGGTCGGAGCGAGCAGATCAATGGTGCTGTAGGGCTGCTGTGCGAATAGCATTCCGGCCTGACTGACGAGCCAGGAGACGACCGTGAGCGCCAGGGTCAGCATCAGCAGGGAAGAAACCGTATACAGGCCCGGCACACCCGCTGCCCAGAGCCAGAGCGCGATGCCGCCGTAGCTGATCGCCAGCCCCATGATGGTGGCTCGGTACGAGAGCATTTCGTCCTGGTCGTTGATGGCGGCGGCGCGGGGTCCACCGGTCGCTTTTTCCCAAACGTCGCGGAAGTGCCGTCGCCCAGTCCAGAAGGTCCAGGCCAGCAGCGCCAGGCCACCGCCGAAGGCTTCCAGGCCGTGAAACAGATTGTACTCATAGGAGACGATCGGGCCGCGAATGTCATAGTTTCGCCAACTTGCGTAGATCAGCTGCGCCTTGTAGAACAGGTGGAAGAACCAGAGCGAGAAGCAGACCTCCGAGGAGAGGAGGAAAGCCAGGCCGATCACCAGAGGATAAAAGTACAGGTCTAGCTGCCCGACCTTGTTCCAGGGCACAGTGGTGAACAGCGGTCCCAGAGGGATCACCTTGGGAATGTCGGGGATACTGGGATATAGCAGGTGCAGTCCGCGCGTTGTATGGTAACTGGTGACCAGCAGAGCCGCCAGCCAAAAGAGCGGACTCCGAAAAAGATCGTTCGCGCGGCGCCCGGGCCGGGGTTCGGCGGCGAGCAGGACCGGCAGGGTGACGAGAGGGAAGGCAAACCGCTCGTTTTCCACCCACTGACGCCGCAGCAGGTTCGCGAAGCAGAAGGTCGCAACAGTAAACAGCGCGGCAAGGATACCCCAGAAAAAGAGCGGAGTCGCCCATGCCCCCCAGGGCACCTGTTCCTGCCCGCGCGGGTAGCCGCTGATGAACGCCTGAGCCGCCGCCGGATCGGACAGGCGGAGCCAGGACGGCGTATCGCCTCCCCACACCTTCTGCTCCCAGTCGTTTGTCGTGGTGGAAAGGTACTGCGGCGCGGCGATGTTGGG
>JACMJB010000318.1 GCA_014380815.1 Armatimonadota bacterium | reverse complement strand
CCCCTTCTCAGGCGCTGGTTTCTAGAGTTCCAGACGCTCCGCGGTACGCTTCCAGGAAAGGACCTGATAGCGGTTACCAGTCGTGGGGAAGAAGGGGGGTGGGTCGTTTGCAAGCCGGTTATCGTACAGGCGTACCATATTCATAGACTGGGTATCTCCCCCGTTCACCTGCAGATAGCAGCCCATATTCTGATGGCGGTCTGAGCTGGTCGTTCGCCCCTTCCCAAAGACATCGTAGGTATTGAGGGCGAAACAGGCGGCTTGGGTCTTCACCTTCCGCAGCTTTTGGCTTTCGGGCAGATCAGCCAGGTTATTCGCGTTGCCAAGATCCAGCTCGCTGGGCTTGGTGCTCAGCGGGTTTTTGAGCACCCCGCTTTGTTTGTAGGCCTGGTTGTTGGTGCCGGGGACCGTGCAAGCAGAAGTGCGGTCGGACACCTTGATGTTGTACGCGACGATTCCGATCGTCCCCCCGTTCAGGCGGAAGTTCGGATCGTTCGATTCGGGAATATAGGGCGGCTTGGGGTCGCCGTATTCGTCCAGCTTGCCCGGGTTTTCGGTCCGCGCGGTCAGATATTTGATGTCCCCGTTCAGGTTCACGCTTTTCCCGGTTGCCGTGGCAATCGTCAGCGAGATCCGCTTTTCAATCTGGCTGCCCACCACATAGTTATCCGCGACAACTCCTTCGATTCCGCCCAGCCCGGTCCCTTGATCGCCGACGTTGCCGTTGACATAGACAACGCCATTCGTGGTGCCGCTTTGCATATCGGAGCCGGAGGTCGTTGCCCCAAGCGGCGTTCTCTCGGTCCAGGCAAGGGTGGTTCTTTGCGTAGCCGGATTGACCGTAATGACAGAGGTGCGTACATTCAGCCCGTTCATCTGCCGGACCGTGATCGTCTGCACGGTGCGATCCGCCCCCGATGTGCCAGCCGGGGCAAGCGTGACCTGCTGGACATCGCCATTGATATAGACCCCGCCCCCGTTCTCACCCTGCGCGTTGCATAGAGTGACGCCGACCCCTTTCGTCTTGATCGCGGTTTCCGCTGCCAGAATCTCCGCGTTGGCTTCCGCGCCCGAAGCCCCGAAACGGCCCAGCACGGCGAAACGCTGCTGCTCGTTGTTCTCGGGCACCGGGATCACCGGCTGGCCCCAGGCAACTGACTGCTTCCCTGTTGTGGCCACCTTCTTCCACTCCGCATCCGTGGTCGGCTTGTTCACAACGCACGCGGCGAGGTCCTGCGTGGTATCGGCGGGTCCGTTGTTATCCTTGTACCACTTGATCTGCGGTGCCGATGTTGTGAAAGTCGAATCCGGCCCGGTGAAGATCGCGTCCTTTTTCGAGTCGGTGAACCAGCCGAGGCCAACGATGTTGGCATTGCGCGTGATCCCGTTGACCTTGGTCTGCTGATTGTGGTTGATGTTGTTGATATGCACCGGGCCGTCGTAGGAGCGGCTATCAGAGTTCCAGGCTCCCCCGTTCCAGCAGTGCTCAAAGAAGGCATACTTGGAAAAGCTGGTCTGCTGCACCAGGACCTGCAGTACGCAGCGCTGCCCCTGGCAGATGCCTTCTGACTCGATGAGATACTGCTTCAGGACCGCATCCGCGTTCGCGGCGCTGGGATAGACGCGGACTCGGCACTCGCTCCCCAGCACCCCGGAATCGGAGGATTGAACGTCTGCATCCGACAGACCGACCAGGGTCGTCTTTGTGGCAGCGTCCTTCGTGCCCCCCGCAAGATCGGGGGCAAAGGCGGTCAGGTCCGAGGGCGGCTGCTTGCCGGTGCCGATTGTGAGCCACTGGACAGTCATTGCGACCCCCGCCTCGGCGGCATTGAGAGCGGTCGCGGAGCGAATCCGGGCCGATGTTCCCCTCATGCCTCTTGAAGCCACCTCAAATGCGCCGCCGCTGCTGGTGCCGCTCCCGCCGCCGCTGGTGACCGCTACCGCGCCAATCAGCATTACGGCGAGCAGTAAGAGCAGCATCACCATGATCGCGACTGCTGCGACACCGGACCGGGCGATGCGGGATTGTCGGGTCTGGGAATGGGTCATCGTGGACAGCGTGCCGCTTTCCTGCATTGTCTGGTTCTTCATCTTTGGGTTCCTCGAAGCGCCACGTATCGGGTCGCGGTTTGCGGCTCACTTGCGCCGTCTGTGGTATCGCTGGAGACCTGCCCCCTCGGCCCCCCGTACTGCGAAGCGGCGACCGTGAACTCCAGGGATGGCGACGAGTCTGGAGCGACGAAAGCCACGACTTCCGGCAGCACTCCTGCTTTCAGCGGCAGCGTATTTTGATAGGTGAGCGCCAAGACCGGCTTCGCGATCGCCTGCCCGTTGAACACGCCTCGGACCCAAAGCCAGTTTCCAGTCGCTTTTGTATCCGGACGTCCATCTTTCCTTGCACGGTAAAGGTAAAGCATCTCGGTTGCGCTGGTGCTTCCCGAAGAGTAATCGTAGGCAGGGACAGAGGTGGGATTGCCGCTCCGGTTCAGCACCAATGGCGCAACCGGGTCGCCCGGGTTGACAAGGTGTGCCTGATCCCGCAGTACCTGGCGGAAAACGAGCTGGACCCCCGTGTTTACCACAGAGTTGTCCGCGCGCTTGTAGCGAAAATCATCTATTGTCAGCCCACTGTATTTCCCGGGAGGAAAGGCGGTCTTGAACGACGCGGAGTCCAGGTCAAACGGGTACAAGGGGCTGTTCGTGTCCGGGGTGATGGCACGGTATGCCTCGCGGGCATATTCCGCGACCTGCTGCGCGGCAAGCGCACCATCGGTCGAGGCGAACGTCTGGTTTTGCGTTTTTGTGGTCGTGCGTGCTGCGGTCAGGTACAGCGTCATCGAACCGATCAAGAGCAGCGAGACGATTGTCATCGCGACCGTTGTTTCCAGAAGCGAGTGGCCCATCTGGCGGGCAGGTGATCTTTGCATTGTGTCTCCGCTTCCCTAACTTCCGATGTACGGAGATTGCACCACTACCGTGCGCAGTGCCACTCCCCCCGCGGCCCGCCCCGGCCCCTTGGACCAGGTCACCCGCACGCTGACATATTTGCAGCCTTTGTTCTCCTTGTCCACCCGAACGACACACCTTGCGTTCGGCGGAAAATAACCGGGGGAGCCGTTCTTTTTGACGATCAGTTCGTCGTCTGCAGTGCAGTCAAGCTCGTTGTTCTGGGTCGGCAGACCACTGTAGCCTTCCGTACGACGAATGATGTCAATACGGCGCTGGGCCACGATCACAGCCTGATTATGAAGGCTGGTATACCCGCTGGAGCGGGCCAGAGTGGGGAAAGCGGCTCCAAACATGAGGAGCATTCCCGTGAAAATCATCATCGCGAGCATCACTTCGGACAGGGTGAAGGCAGCTCCGTTATCTCTGCGATTTTGGGGCACGGGGGAAAGGGAGACAGCAAGCCCAGGCATTTCGTCACTGCAATCTAAGGGGTGTGATGGTCCTGCGACAAAGGGCAGGCTCGTATACCTCTGCAACATTTGTGCCACCTTTTCACCGACCTCTCACATAGATATTTGGGGGAAGCGCCGCAAAAGCCGGGTGGGGTCTCTGGCGGAGTGGCGGGGGCAAATTGACAGGGAGAAAGGGCTGCCGTATACTTTAGCGGTAGGCATCGTGGGCATCGGGAGAGGTGAGCGGAATGGTATCGCAACCGCCTTGAAAGCGGTCTCACCTGGGAACGGGTGTGCGGGTTCGAGTCCTGTCCTCTCCGTTTGTTTCACGCCGTTTCCCCGCAGCGGGCTCGAAGCAGGTGCCGCCCAGTGGCCGGTGCGGAGCCTACCACCAAGACGCAGGAACGGCGGCATCGCGTTTCTCCTGATTTTTCCACCGGAGACGCCAAACAAAGGGGCAGATGTTTCCGCGTTGGTGCAGGATCGCTCCGCAGATCTGCAACGGGATAGAGAGGCGGTGGGTCCGGTCCAGGCTTGGCGGTTCCCCCTCCATGACGAAGAACTACGGGGAGCGATGCCTATAGAAACGGTAGTCGCACCGCTTCGGTTTCAGTCGAAACGCTGCTCAAAGGCGGCGACCGCTTCCAGAAGAAGCTGGACCTTTCGCGGAACGTCGCGGTCGTCGTCCATCGGAATCTGCGCGGCGAGATTTACCAGCTCCGGTTTGAACGCCTCGTACAGCGTCGCCGCCTCCGCTTCAGTGGAACGCTTGACCACGTGGTACATCCAGCCGCCGTATAGATTGGCGGTCAGGAAGTAACCAGGGTTGTCCGCCCGTCCCTGTTCCAGCGTCAGGCGCGCGTCGGCGTCCTCCAGGTCCTCCGGGTCACCCAGCTCTTCATCGCGCAGGACGTAGCCGCCCTCCGGTCCCAGATCATTGATGGTGTCGCCGCCCTCGTAGGAATACCAGGAACCTGCTTCGTCATCCACCGTCCTATCCCCCCATCCCTGCCGCCGTTTCGCGGTGTTGGCCCGGTTTTTAGTGATTCCGAGAGGATATGCCCTGGCAGACACGGCTCGCGCTTGTTGGCTCCTCTGTCTCACCCAGTCGGGCCATGGCTCAGCGTATCGTCGTGTACGCCCGGCCGCCAGCCGCCCAAAACGCCGGAGTCTTCTCTGGGATTTGGCGTTTTGGGCGGGGCTTACTTCTTGAGCGGGTCATGGCCCCAATTCTTCTTGCAGGCGCTCGTAGTCCTGGTCGGTCAGATCCGCCTTTTTGGTGCGGAGCGATTCCAGGATCTTTCTGCCGGACTGATGCCCGACCGATTCCTCCCCGGAGTCGTGAT
>JACMJB010000051.1 GCA_014380815.1 Armatimonadota bacterium | reverse complement strand
CTCTCAGAATTTAAGGATGATCTCAGGGTGCCTTGCTAGACTGCTGGTGTCGCTCCACTTGGGGAGCGCCCGACCAGCCAGGCGGTATCGGACTGTTCGTAGATCCTGCGATCAACTACGGACAGAACCGGTTCGCGGTGGGGAGCGCGCTCACAGGCTTCCCTTCGGAAACGGACCCCCTGTCCGAACCGGGCTTCTTCGGACCGAACTTCCAGTTTCGCACGACGGCCGCCCCCGACGCCTCCAGCCTCCCGCTGATGGCGATGGGCGGCATGGGTCTCCTCGGCATCGCCCTCAAACGCCGAAGATACGCCGCATAAACCGTTCTCTCCGCCCTCCGAATTCGTTGATCGTCACCCATTCTCACTTTAAAGGAACCCTCCCATGTTGAAACTCAGCAATATCCTCTCTGTCGGTACCGGTTTTCTGGCCGCGCTTGGCGCCGTCTCCCTGATGCAAAGCGATCCTGCCCATGCCCAGAGTCCCGGCATGTCGCTTGCCTCCCTGGTCGGCCAAATCAATGACTTGCGCTCTCAGGTCTCCGCGCTGGATACCAAGGTTGCAGCCGAGGAGACAAAGACCTCCGCGCTGACCGTGCGGCTTTCGTCCCTGGAGAACCAGCACGCCGCGCTCTACAGTGTCGCGATCAACAGCACGCTCCCCAAAGTGACCGCGCTGGAAAACAAGACGGCTCCCCTGACGCTTTCCGGGACCAATCTAACGCTCAGCGGCGTGAACGTCCGCATCGTCAGCGGCAGCGGGAACACCGACGATACGACCGGGCTTGGTAATCTGACCATCGGCTATAACCTCACCCGGTCTGGGCAGACGAACCCCACGCAGCCAGACATTCGCACCGGCAGCCATAACCTGATTGTCGGCGACGGCAACAACTATTCCAGCTACGGCGGGATCGTCGCCGGTCAGGTGAATAGGATCGGCGCGAAGTACGCAACGGTGCTGGGCGGCTTTGGGAACACCGCGGGACGCGCGCCGCTGGGCGGACGGGACACCGGGGGCTGGTCCTCCATAGGCGGTGGGTACAACAACGTGACCCACGGCAGCAACGGCGTGGTCGGGGGCGGAGTGGACAATATCCTGCTCTCGGTGGGAACCTGGGTCGCCGGGAACGGCAACCAGAGCAATTCAATCACGAACTACATCGGTCGGTTTATCGCACCGTAGGGGCGGTAACCGGAAGCAGGTAGACCGTCTCGCCCCTGCGGTGAAAGCCCGCGCGGCGGGCGGCTACCTCGGCCCCCTCCTTGGAACGCAGGAACAGCAGGCGCTCACGCAGGACCGCGTTCTCCTGCTCCTGGTGGCCCTGCTGGGCGCGCAGAACGGCGACCTGCTCGCCGACTTCGTTCCCCAGCTTGTAGGGATGGACGACTTTCTGCAGAAAAAGGAAGGCAAGCCACGCCCCGGAAACGCCGCCCACCGCCATGCCGATCAAGCGCAGGCGATACAGCAGCGTGCTGGAAAAACGACGGCGCTTCCGGCGTCGCCGCAGGGTGCTTGGCGTGGCGGAGAAGGCGTCGTCGGTGGGATCGTCGGAGTCAAACGGCGGGTTTGAACCGGCTGGGCGACCGGAGTTCATCAGGTAGATTTGGTGACTGCCGCACCTTCGGGGCAGTTTCCTCGCTTAAATTACTGGTTTGACAGTTGTTGTACCACGTTTTTGCTAAATGTGGTATTCGGGGCTGCAAATATATGCTATCGCCGGGCGGGCTGCTGGAGCGGCTGCCCGATGGAGTGCACTTTGATCAGATTCGTACTGCCGGGCACGCCGATAGGGGTTCCCGCCGTAATCACCACCAGGTCACCCTCGCTGACGCGGCTCTGGTGGGTCGCAGCCTCGACAGCGTGGGCAATCATCTCGTCGGTGTCACGCGGAAACGGAACGAGCATGGGGTGGACGCCCCAGTAGAGTGCCATCGCGCGATAGGTTTCCGCGCTGGTGGTGGCGGCAAGGATCGGGGCGCGCGGCTTAAACTTGGAAACAATGCGGACGGTCCCACCGCTTGAGGTCGAGCAGATGATCGCCTTGGCCTGCTGGTCGTGGGCGATCGTCGCGACCGCCTCGCCAATGGCATCGGTGACACTGGGACAGTCATGGTCCGCGTGGAGCCGGTCAAGAAGCCCGGCGTAATCTATCTCCGCTTCGGCCCGCTCGGCGATTCGCGCCATTGTCTGAACCGCCTCCAGAGGATACGCCCCCGCCGCCGTTTCTCCGGAAAGCATGACGGCGTCGGTGCCGTCAAGAACGGCATTGGCGATGTCGGTCACCTCGGCGCGGGTAGGACGCGGATTTCGGATCATGGAATCGAGCATCTGGGTCGCGGTGATTACCGGCTTGCCCAGCCGGTTACAGGCGCGGATGATCCGTTTCTGCACCATGGGGATCTCCTCGACCGGCATCTCGACCCCAAGATCGCCGCGCGCGACCATCGCGCCGTCGGCGGCATCGAGGATGCTGTCCAGGTTTTCCACCGCCTCGAACTTCTCGATCTTTACGATGATCGGGACAGTGCGTCCCCCAGACGAGTCCCGCATGATCTGGCGCAGCTTGTGAACATCGTCGGCGGAGCGCACAAAGGACAGCGCGACATAATCCACTCCCATCCTCATGCCGAAGGCGACATCGTGGGCGTCCTTTTCTGTAACCGCCTCGATATCCAGGCTGACTCCAGGCGCGCTGACACCCTTCTTGGAACCGAGGATACCGCCGGTGATGACGCGCGTAATCAGCTGGGTCGCGGTTTTGTCAATCACGACCAGCTCCAGTACGCCGTCATCGAGCAGCAGGCGGTCGCCGGGCTTCACGGCGGCGACCATCTGCGGGATCGGCAGCGAGACGATCTCCTCGTTACCGGGGACGCTCTCCGTGGTTAGGATGAACGAGGCGTCTTTTCGCAGCCGCGTTCCATCCGCGACACTTCCGACTCGGATTTTCGGGCCGCAGAGGTCCTGCAAAATTGCCAGGCACTTGCCGGTCTTGTCTGCCAGTGCGCGAATCGCCTTGATTCGGACCTCATGCTCGTCGTGGGTGCCGTGGGAGAAATTGAGACGGGCGACATCCAGGCCGCTCCGGACAAGCTGTTCAAGAACATCGGGGGCGTCTACCGCCGGTCCGAGCGTGCAAACGATCTTCGTGCGTCGCATCTGCGCCGTTTCCTTCGCTTCCGCCGGTGGATTGGGCTGTCAATTCGATACCACTAACCGTCTTAACACTGCCATTATAGGCGCTTACGCACCGCAGCGTCAACAAGCTCCCCCCGTGTGCAGAACGACATTAATTCTCGCGGCCCCTTGACAGAGGGAGATAGGTGGTGCTAATATGACGGAAAGCGTTTTCGGAAAACGCTTTCCGAAAAGCGAAGGAGCTTCCCAAATTGCCGGTTTCAATTCGTGAGGTCGCTGCGCGCGCTGGGGTCTCTTTGGGGACCGTCAGCAAGGTGCTGAATGAAAGCGCGACCGCTCAGATCGCCAGCGGGACGCGCGACCGTGTCCGTCGTGCCGCCTCCGATCTGAACTATCATCCCAGCGCGGTTGCCCGCGCCTTGGTGCGAAAGCAGATGGACACGATCGGCATCGTGCTCCCCCCCGGTCAGACCTCCCCGATCCGGCACCCGTTTTTTGCCTCCCTTTTTGACAGCGTGCTTCAAGCCGCCGCGACCCACCGGCAAAACACGACCATTTTTACCGGAGTCCAATGGCAGAACGCCGAACAGAGCCTGCGTCTGTTCCGTGATGGTCGCTGCGATGGTCTGATCCTGTTCTTTCAGCTTCCCGACAGCGACATCGTCTCCGCGTTGGTCGAGGTAGAAATGCCGCTGGTGCTCGTTGACGATGTCCGGGACGATCCGCGCGTTACCTGTGTAGACGTGGACAATGTTCGCGGCGCGCGAGAAATGACCGAATACCTGCTTGGTCTGGGACACCGGCGGATCGCGCTGTTTCTGGAGGCCCCGTTTCTGAACTACGTCGAGCCGCGCCGGCAGGGTTATCTTCAGGCGCTGCAGGCGGCGGGCGTTTCCGCGGATCCGGCGCTGATCCTGTACCAGGAGGCGGTGGGGGCGGAGAATCAGCTTGAAAAGCTGCTCCTGTTGCCACGGGAACGACGACCCACCGCGATCTTCTGCTCCGGAGACACGCTCGCGGGCAAGGTTCTGCAAACGGCAGCCCAGCTTGGGCTGCGCGTTCCTCTGGACCTTTCGGTCGCCGGATTCAATGATGACGGGACCGCGGAGCGGCATTATCCACCGCTGACCACGATGCGCCAGCCCTACAAGCAAATCGGCGAGTCCGCCGTCGTGCTGCTGCTGGAGCAGGTTCAAGACATCTCCGCACGCGGTCAGCGGAGGTTCCTGACCGCGGAACTTGTCGTCCGAGGCTCTACTGCCGCTTCGTCAACGGGAGATTAGATCGCCCCTCCTCTGTTTATCACTTTTGCCCGCACTGTCACCCAAAACACAAGGAAGATTCTATGAACACTCGAAGCGTTGCTGCCCGAAAACCATCTGCCTTCACCCTGATCGAACTACTCGTGGTCATCGCGATCATCGCGATCCTCGCTGCCATCTTGTTCCCGGTTTTCGCGCAAGCACGGGCTAAAGCTCGGCAGGCATCGTGCCAGAGCAACGAGAGGCAGATCGGTCTGGCGCTCCTCCAGTATGCCCAGGACTATGAGGAACAGTTCCCCATGACCTGGCACTACGGGCCTGCTGGGGACTGGAGCAACAGTATTGGCTCCTACTCGGGTATGTCCACCAAGGAAGGCGGCGGACCTTCGATGGTTTATAAGTGCCCCAGCGACGATGTCCCGGCGGCCTTCTACGGGGACATCAACCGGCGCAGTTATTCCATTGCCGGCTCGATGAGCGGTGCGTTCGTTCAGTTCAATAATAACGGCAGCGGCTACGCCTCAGGGCGCCTGCTTGCCGATGTTCGATCCCCCTCCGACACCATTATGGTCGCGGAAGTACATCTGAAAACCAGTATCCTTGGCAACCTGAACGGCACGATTGCCACCAAGCCGGGGGGGGCAGGGGAAAACGCCTTACTCGCGAACGTGGGACAGCTAACGCAGTACCCGAACGCCGCCGCCGCCGTGGGCAAAGAGGCACACAACGGGGGCTGGAACTACCTGTTCATTGACGGTCATGTGAAGTGGTTCCGCCCCTCACAGACCATAGATCTTAACCCCGGCGATGCGTTGATCGGCACGCTGAACAGCCCGCGGGGTATGTGGACACTGGCCGACACTGACTAAAGCATATGAACCTGGAAAACGCAAAAATAAAGCGACTCGGCCTGCTCAGGGTCCTGGGTGTCGGTGGGGTCGCTGCCGCGATGCTGCTGACGGGCTGCCGCCGCGAGGAGCCGGTATCGCCTGCCGCTCTCAAAGGGACGATCCCGCCCGAAATCAAAGCCAAACAGGATGAGGCACTGAAGGACACGATTGCACAGGAGCGGGCACGAACTCAGACGGAAGGAACGGGTCAGTAGCACTGATCCTGTTCCCTTCTTGGCTGGGTTCCCGCCGCTGACTGGGTTTTATATCGTTGACAGGAAAATCGAAGTGTTCAAAAATTCCCGTGCTGGCGGAGTTGTCGGCGTGGTCCTCTGCGTGGTGGCTGTCTTCTGGAGTCCCTCAGCCAAGCACAACCCTTTGATGCCAGGTGCGCAAGCTCAATCCAAGTCTCCCGCTCCCGCCGCCGCCAGGTGGCGGAAGATGCCCCTGCTCTCCCCCGAAGCCAAGAAAGCCGGGATCTCCCCTGGTGGCGAGGGTGGGCAGTGGCCACGCGGCGGCGTCGCGGTTGGGCCTGCGGACCCGGACTTTCTGCTGCTCCCGATTGATGTGGGCGGGCTGTACCGCAGCCTGGACGGCGGCAGGAACTGGGAAATGGCCCTGGTCGGGTGGAACGCACGCGGCGCAAACGGGTTCGCGATGGACCCCAGGAACCCGAATCGCGTCCTGGGAATCGCGGGAAACTCGCTGAACTGGAAGGCGGAGTGGGGGCAGACGCCGCATGGGGTCTACCTGTCCACCAACAAAGCCGCCTCCTGGAAGCAGACACTCTCAAGCCCGGACGGCATGGGCGGAGCGGTGGCCTATGAGCCGGTCTCGTTCGATGCCGCGAGGGGGTATTGCGCCGTGGCGTATTATGCCTCGCACACTCAGGGACTGTTCCGCACCAGCGATGGCGGCGCAACCTGGCAGAAGGTGAGCGATCAGCCAATCGGCATGGAGCCGGAGCCGAACGCAAAGGTGACACTGGCCTGCCACCCTGCCCGTCGCGGCACCGTGTATCTGGGCGGCAAGACTGGTCTCTTCAAGAGCGAGGATGCGGGCACGACGTTTCGCAAGGTGCGCGGCGGCGAGGTTCGGGGGCTTGCCGTCGTGCCGTCGCTGCCAGATGACGTGTTCGTTAGTGGGTCGGAGGGCATCCTGCGTTCCACGGATGCGGGGCAGACCTTTGCGCCGCTTGCGGCGGCGGGACTGGACCGTTTGGACGGCAAGCCCGTGCGAGACCTCGCCGTGAGCCCCGCGGACCCGAATCGGATCGGCTGCTGGGTTTCCGGTGACAAATGGAAGTGGACCCGCTATGTCAGCCACGATGGAGGCAGCACCTTCCAAACCGTAACGACAAATAGCCAGAACGCCATCCTACCGCAGAACTCCCGGCAGGGCTATATCACCTGGCATCCCTCGGAGCCGAAGGTCTCCTGGAACCTGGGCGGAGACTGGGTGACCAAATCCACCGATGGCGGACGGACGTTTCTTTGGAGCGCGAACGGCTACAACGGCGTCATGCTGGGGGGAATGTTCAGCTTCAGCGCCCACGCGCCGGGCGTGGTCTTTCTGGCATTCCAGGATTACAACGGAGCATT
>JACMJB010000317.1 GCA_014380815.1 Armatimonadota bacterium | reverse complement strand
GGGGGATACGGCGGCAGCGGGGGGGACTTCGGCGGCGCGGACTCGCAGCCGGTGGAGCATGCGGGCGGCGCGGACTTCTTCGGACAGCAGGGCTACGATGACACTGCCGCGCCGGGCGGTGATAGTGGCGGCGGCGGTGGTTTCTTCGATAACTTCTTCGGCGGAGGGGGCGGTGACAGTGGCGGGGGCGACTTTGGCGGAGGAGATTTCGGCGGCGGTGACTTTGGCGGCGGGGGCGACTTCGGCGGCGACTAGACCCATCGTTCCGCCGGGAAATACGAAAGGGCGCGGGATCTTCCCGCGCCCTTTTTCTCGTTCGGGCCTTGTGTTACCATAGAGGTATCCCTTTTCCGATTTCAGGAGTCCCGCTTGAACCAAGATGCCATCGCTACTGCCGTTGACGTTACCGATGTGACTTACGGGGCACTGCCCTCGGAGGTCCGCTCGATTCTCGCGACCGACTGTGGCTCGACAACGACCAAGTGCATTTTGATCGAAAAGCAGGCGTCGGGCGAGTACCGTCTGGTCGTGCGCGGCGAGGCTCCCACCACGGTCGAAGCGCCGTTCGATGACGTGACGGTCGGGGTCACCAACGCGGTGCGCGAGGTCGAGGAGCTATCCGGGAAGACGATAATCGGGCCGGACGGCAGGATCATGACCCCGGCGACCGATGACAGGACCGGGGTGGATCTGTACCTTTCGACATCGTCGGCGGGCGGCGGTCTGCAGATGACCGTTGCCGGGGTGGTCAAGGAGATGTCGGCGGAGTCCGCGGAGCGGGCCGCCCTCGGAGCGGGGGCGATCATCATGGATGTGGTCGCGATCAACGATGGGCGAAAAGACTATCAGAAAGTGGAACGCATCCGCGCCCTGCGCCCTGACATGATCCTGATGAGCGGCGGGACGGACGATGGCAACCTGATCCCGCAGGTGCAGGAGATCGCAGAGCTGATCCGCAGCGCGGACCCGAAGCCGCGCCTCGGGATCGGCCTTAAGCTGCCGGTCATCTTTGCCGGCGCGGTCCGAATGCGCGAGTCCGTCCAGGAGACCCTGAGCGGCGTCGTGGATGTTCGCGTCGTGCCAAATTTGCGCCCCTCCATGGCCGGCGAGAACCTGTACCCGGCCCGTGAAGCCATCCACGAGCTGTTTCTGGAGCATGTGATGCAGCAGGCGCCCGGCTATGCCAAGCTGACGACCTGGACCAGTTCCGGTATCATGTCCACGCCAAACGCCGTGGGCAAGATCATGGAAACCATCGCACGGGAGCGGGGGATCAATGTGCTGGGCGTGGACATCGGCGGGGCGACGACGGACGTTTTTTCGGTCTTCAATGGTATCTACAACCGCACGGTTTCCGCGAATCTTGGCATGAGCTATTCTATCTGCAACGTGCTGACCGAGGCCGGACTGCCTAACATCAAGCGCTGGCTCCCATTTGAGGCGGAAGATGCCTATATTCGCAATCAGCTTCGCAACAAGATGATCCGTCCGACGACGATCCCGCAGGACCTCCGGGATCTGCAGATCGAGCAGGCGGCTTCCCGCGAGGCGCTGCGGCTCGCCTTCGAACATCACAAATCTCTGGCACGCGAAATGATCGGTGTCCAGCAGCAACGGGACATCGGCGATCTGTTCGAGCAGAAAGGGGCGGGCAAAACGCTGGTCAACCTTCTGACATTGGATATGATCGTCGGGTCCGGCGGGGTTCTTGCCCATGCCCCGGAGTTCGCGCAGACAGCACTGATGATGATGGATGCCTATGCCCCCGAAGGTAAAACGACGCTCGCGAAAGACTCTATCTTTATGATGCCGCAGCTTGGCATCCTTTCGACCCTGCTGCCGGAAGCCGCAACGCAGGTCTTCGAGCGCGACTGCCTGATCCGACTGGGGGACTGCCTGGCACCCCTCGGAACTGGCAAAGACGGCGACGAGTGTCTGAGCGTCGTGGTGAATGGTGGCAACAGCATCGCGGTTCCCTTTGGGCAGATCAAGCTGCTGCCGCTCGGTCTTGGCGAGACCGCGTCGGTCGAAGTGCGTCCGGGGCGGAACTTTGACCTGGGACAGGGCAAGGGCAAGCCGGTGACGTATTCCGTGGACGGCGGCGAGGTGGGCCTGATCCTTGACACCCGTGGGCGTCCCCTGGTCATCCCTGAGGACGACCGGCAGCGCGCGGTCAAAAGCCGCGAATGGCTTAGCGCACTGGGCCTGAATGCTGAGTAGGTCCCCCCAACGGTTCCGGTGCCCACTGGTGGCCTTTGGGACGCGCTTTGCCCGTGTCAGCCCGCGCTAGCCACCGATGGGGTCTCCGCGACACCGAGGATATGGCGGGTGCCCCGCTCCTGCACAAACGCGACGACGTTCCGCACTGCTCGGGACCTGGCGCCGCCCGGGCGGAACGTTCCCTCGAAGGGCTTGCCGGGGTCCACAGCGCCGATACGGACCAGTTGCCGAGCGACCGCCGTGTGCGTCAGGCGACGACCGGAGTTCTCACCACGGGAAACGCTGGAGGTTAGATTCTCCTCGGTGACCGCGGCATAGACGTCCGAGGGACCGGCCCCCTTCGGAAGTTTCGGAACGCTCACCGCGAAGCTATCGCCGCGACTTGCGAGGCGGACGGTCACTTTTTCCTGCTTCGCGGCGCGGGCGATCGCGGCGCGGGCGGCGCTGCGGTCACTGCCGACAAACTCCACCCGGCCATCCACCACGATCTGGGGCGTATAAACCTGATCGTTCTTGAAGGCGCGGGCATATTCACTCTGCCGTGCGGAATAGTCGGCGGAGGAGTAGGGATCCTTCCAGCCCAGGCTGTTCCAATAGTCCACATGTTCGCTGAGAGCGATGATCCGAGCGCCCGCGACGGGCTGTCTGCTCTGCAGTTCCCGGAGCAGGTCGTCCGCCGGGGGACAACTGGAACAGCCTTCCGAGGTGAACAACTCCACCAGGACGGGGGTACCGGCAATGGGCGTGGATCTTGCCGCCGACACGCTGCTGCGTTGCTGGCCGCCGCGGGCTGCCAGGGAGTCTGTGTTCAGGGCCACGAGAGCAGCCGCAGCGCCCGCGAGAACGCCCGCCGTAATCCCGATCTGCTTCTTCAAGTTGAGTGCTGCCATGGGTTTCCTCCAAACGGTTCTGCCGGATAAACAAATGAACCACGGGGGAAAGTTCAGCGACTGTCAGGCGCGGGGGTGTGCGGCGCGATAGGCGATCCGCAGTCGGTCCGTGGAGACGTGGGTGTAGATCTGGGTGGTGGCGATACGGCTGTGGCCCAGCATCTCCTGGATGGCACGGATATCCGCGCCACCGGAAAGCAGGTGCGTGGCGAAGGAGTGACGCAGCCAGTGCGGCGACGGCAAATCGGGAAGACCCGCCCGAGTGGCGTGGTCGCGGACCGCACGCCAGATGATGCCGCGTCCGAGGGGGGTGTTGGGGCTGCGGGCGGGGAAGAGATAGCTGCGCGGCCCCCATTTGACGGCGCGGCGCGTTTCCTGGTAGGTGGCAAGTGTCCTCAGGGCATCCTCGCTGACCGGGACAAGGCGCTCCTTACCGCCTTTGCCGCGTACACG
>JACMJB010000316.1 GCA_014380815.1 Armatimonadota bacterium | reverse complement strand
GGCTGGTGTTTTCCATCGCCGCCGACGAGACCCGCCGCTTTTCGGGCGGCGAGGTGCTGCCGCTCGATCTCAACGCCGCGTCCGAGGGTCGGATGGGAATCGCACGACGGTTTCCCGCCGGACCGGTCGCCGCGCTGACGCCGTTCAACTTCCCACTCAATCTGGTGGCTCACAAGGTCGCCCCCGCTCTCGCCGCTGGCTGCCCGGTCCTGCTAAAGCCCGCCGAGAAGACGCCGCTGACCGCCCTGCGCCTCGCCGAGATTATCGCCGAAACCGCGTGGCCTCGCGGGGCGTTTTCCGTGCTGACCCCTGCATCGCCCCAGGAGATCGGGTCGCTGCTCGCCACAGACGAACGGATCAAGGTGCTCTCGTTCACCGGATCGGCTCGCGTCGGCTGGGAGTTGAAGGCTAGAGCAAATAAGAAGAAGGTAACGCTGGAACTGGGGGGGAATGCTGCGGTCTTGATTCACTCGGATGTGCCTGATCTCGAGTATGCCGTCAGCCGGTGCCTCACCGGGGCGTTCGCGAATGCCGGTCAGGTCTGTATCTCCGTCCAGCGGATCTTTGTCCACCGCCCCCTTTTCGCCGATTTTGTGACCCGCTTCACCGAAGGAGCCGCGAAACTGAGGGTCGGTGATCCCCGCGATGCCGAGACGGACATCGGCCCGATGGTCAGCCCATCGGCCTGCACCCTGGCGGAGACCTGGCGCGACGCGGCGATCCGTGGGGGCGCGACCGCTCTGCTGCTTGGCAGCCGGCAGCCGGGCACCACGTTGCTGCACCCGACCGTCCTGACCAACACCAAACCCGAGATGTCCGTCTGGCGCGAGGAGACCTTCGCCCCCATTGTCCTGATCGAACCTTACGACGATTTTCGCGAAGCACTGAACCGGGTCAACGATAGTCGGTACGGCCTTCAGGCTGGCGTTTTCACGCGCGACATCCACCTTATTTTTGAGGCGTTCGCGACTCTGGAAGTCGGCGGCATCATCGCAAACGACGTGCCCCAGTACCGGGTGGACAATATGCCCTATGGCGGCGTCAAAGACAGCGGGTTTGGTCGCGAGGGCATCCGCAACGCCATCGAGGAGATGACCGAGCTTCGCCTGCTCGCTCTTAATCTGCCGATTCTGCCGTAAGCGGCCCAGATCTGCCTTTGTGGCCACCACCGGTTTGTGGTTACATCAACCCGTGACTTTATGGACTTAACCAAACCCTCTGAACTCAAGCGTTTGCTGCAGGCGCATGGCATGACCCTCTCGAAGCGATTCGGGCAGAACTTTCTGGTGGAGCGGGTCCATCTGGAGCGTGTCGTGGAGACCGCCCGGGTCGGACCGGACGATCTGGTGCTGGAGGTCGGTCCGGGTGCGGGAACGCTGACCCTGGAGCTTGCACGGCGCGCCCGGCGCGTCGCTACCGTGGAACTGGATCGCGGCCTGCTTCCCGTGCTCGCCGAAGTGCTTTTGCCGTTTTCCAACACCTCCGTGACGCAGGCTGACGCCCTGAAACTCGACCTTTCAGCCTTTGTCACCGAGCAGTTCGGGCAGGGTACCCGCCCCTCACAGGTCAAGGTGGTCGCGAACATCCCCTACAACATCACCTCTCCCCTGCTGGTCCAGTTCCTGGAGGTTAAGCCGCCGTTCGCTTCCATCACCCTGATGGTGCAGAAGGAGGTCGCGGATCGTCTGCGGGCACGCCCCGGCGAGGATGCCTATGGCTCCATCACCGTGTTCGCGCAGTTCTACGCGGAGGTATCGGTCGCGGGGATCGTGCCGCGTGGCGCGTTCTTTCCCCCTCCCAAGGTAGACAGCGCCGTTCTCCACCTGGTCCCCCGCGCCGCGCCGCCCGTGGACATTCCGAGTGAGGCGGTCTTCTTCGCCGTTTCGCGGGCCGCGTTTGGTCAGCGGCGCAAAACGCTCTGGAACGCCCTGACAAACTCCCCCAAGCTGAGCTTTGATCGTGACACCGTCGCGAATTCCCTGACAGCGGCGGGCATTGACGGTCAGCGCCGCGGCGAAACGCTGTCGCTGGAGGAGATCGCCGCCATCGCCCGCACCTTGCCGTTTGACAAAGGGGAATCCGGCAGGGTAGAATGACATTCCGAGACGAGGCATCCCCGCCCGCCCCGGATCGTTAGCATGCACCCGTAGCTCAGTGGATAGAGCGTCTGCCTCCGGAGCAGAAGGCCACTGGTTCGAGTCCAGTCGGGTGCACTTAACAACCGTCTTTAGGTAGTGCAAGCCTATACTTCAACTATTGAGGAAGTACATGGACAGCACTAAAGATTCATCACTAGACCAGTTCGAGCATTTGGGAACTGACGCGCATCTTGAAGCCGCTTGCCGCCTACCGCGACGATATGCTTGTGCTGTCCGGGCTGGCGGACCACAACGGCAACGAACTCGGCGACGGCCCAGGCGACCATGCGCGCGCCGGGGCATCGTTTCTGACCGGGGTCCACTGCAAAAAGACCAGCGGCGCGGACATCCGCAGCGGGGTCTCCGTCGATCAGATCGCCGCCCGCGCGCTCGGCTCCGAGACCCGGTTCGCCTCGCTGGAACTGGGCTGCGAGGACTCACGCACCGTGGGCAACTGCGACTCGGGCTATTCCTGCGCCTACACGAACAGTATCTCGTGGCGCAGTCCCACCCCGATGCCCCCGGAAACCAACCCGCGCGCGGTCTTCGAGCGGCTTTTCGGAACGGACGATTTCCGCCTGGACCCCGCCACCCGGGCGCGGCGCGCCAAGTACCGCGCGAGCATTCTGGACATTGTGCGCGAGGACACCAAATCACTCGTGCCGACTCTTGGGCAGGCCGACCGGCGCAAGATGGACGAGTACCTGACAAGTGTCCGCGAGATCGAGATGCGTATCCAGAGTGCGGAAAAAGACACGCAGACCATGCCCGGCCTTGAGAAACCGACCGGCATTCCCGTGGGCTTCGGGGACTATATCTCGCTGATGTACGATCTGCAGGTTGTCGCCTTCCAGACCGACCTGACCCGCGTCTCGACACTGATGACCGGGCGCGAGGGAAGCATGCGGACGTATCCGGAGATCAATGTCTCCGACAGCCACCACCCGCTGACCCATCACAGGAACAACCCGGAGTTCATCGAGAAGGTGACCCAGATCAACACGTTCCACACCGACCTGTTCGGGAAGTTTCTGGGTAAGATGAAATCGACCCCGGACGGCGACGGTAACCTCCTCGATCACTCGATGATCGTGTACGGAAGCGGGATCAGCGACGGCAACCGGCACCTCCACGAAAACCTGCCGATCATCGTGGCGGGGCGGGGCGACGGTCAGTTAAAGCCGGGCCGCCACCTTGCCTACGAGAACAACACGCCGGTCGCGAATCTGTACTCGACCCTGCTCGACCGGGCGGGAGTGCGTCCCGACACCTTCGGCGACAGCACGGGCAAGCTGGTTCAGCTGACGCAGGTATAGGGATGCGCCTGGCGCCGGTGTTCGGTCACACTCTCACGCTTTTGAAATTGCTCCGGACGGATGGGGACGCGGCGCTGCCCTGCGGCTGTCGCTTGTTTGGCGGGGAAACAGAATAATATGCCCGATGGAGCGGAAGACGGTGTGAGTGGGGCGGCCCGGCGCGAGCGACCGGTACGCGCCCCAGGGAGACGCCCCCTCACAGAGGGCGATGCGGATAATACGCGCCGGACGATACGCCGACACGCGGTCCACCTGTTCAATGAGCGTGGCTATGCATCGGTTTCGGTGAATGATATTGCCGAATCTGCCGAACTGACGCGGGCTACTTTGTATTATCATTACCGGGGAAAAGCGGACATTTTCGTGGAAAGTGTGACCGACATGCTCGGCTATGTCCACGCAGAAGTCATGCGCGTACTGAACCTGCGCGAATTGACGGTCAAAGAACGTCTGAACAGATTTGTCTCCGGGCGGCTTAGGGGACAACTGCCGGCGGTCCAAGCGCAGATCGGCGAAAAAATCTCGGAAGCGATGGTGCGCGACGCACTCCCGCATCTGGCACCGCGTCAGAAGGCGAAGGTAGGGCAGAGTATGGCGGCGCTCCACGAGGCGACCCGCGAACTGTTC
>JACMJB010000315.1 GCA_014380815.1 Armatimonadota bacterium | reverse complement strand
TACGAAATTATTTCGGCAGCGCGGTTTCTCTGTCCTTCCCGACGCAGCGCGGCCCCCGCCGCAAAAAGGCAACGCGACCGTTGCGGCCCGGTCTGGTCTGCTTCGGGATGGACAGAGATACCGCGCCGCCGAAATAAGTTCGTACGGAACGACGCGATCAACAGCGAGAAACGAAGGACCTCAAGATGCGGTTTTATCTCCTTGGTCTGGCGGTGGCCCTAATTCAGACCGTTCCCCTGACAAACACAACCGTCGCGGCCCCGTTCCCCGCGGCCCCGCGAGAGACCGCGAGCGATGGTCTGAAGGCAATCTTAGCGCCGGACGCTAGGCTGGAAAAGATCGTGGACGGCTGCAACTTCACGGAGGGGCCGGTCTGGCTTCGGGATAAGGGCATCCTGATCTTCTCGGACATCCCCGAGAGCACGCTGTACCGCTATCTCCCGGCAACGGGCACCAAGGAGGTGTTTCGCAGACCGAGTTTCAAAACCAACGGGAACACGCTGGACCGGGAAAACCGTCTGATCTCCTGCGAGCACGAGAGCCGCCGCGTGTCCCGCACCGCTCTCGATGGCACGGTTACGACCCTCGCGGAACGGTTCGAAAACAAGCGTCTAAACAGTCCCAACGACGTTGTCGTGAAATCCGATGGCGCGATCTACTTTACCGACCCGCCGTACGGGATCAAGAAAGAGCAGGAAGAACTCGGCTTCCAGGCGGTTTACCGGATTGATCCCAAGACCGGTGCGCTTTCCGCCCCGGTACGCGACTTCAAACGCCCGAACGGCCTCGCCTTCTCGCCGGACGAGAAGCGGCTTTATGTAAACGATATGGGAGCGCATCATATCCGGGTTTTCGATGTCCAGAAGGACGGAACTCTCTCGAACAGCCGCCTTTTCGCGGCGGTAGAACTTCCCGGTCAGCCCAAGTGGAGCGGCACGGACGGGATGAAGGTAGATACCAAGGGCAATATCTACTGCACAAGCTACGGAGGTGTCTGGGTCTTCGCAGCAAACGGAACGCGACTCGGTATCATCGAGACACTGGGCAAGAACGGTAGCCCAGGTATCCCGTCGAATGTCGCCTTTGGCGAAAAAGATGCCAAGACGCTTTACATTACCCAAAACGAAGCGGTGTACCGGATCCGACTTCAAAATGTCGGCATTCGACCCGGTCCCAGATAACCGCTCCGCCGCGGGAAAAGGAGAACTCTGATGTGGCAGCGATTTACGGAGCGGGCGAGGCGCGTGGTCTTCTTCGCGCAGGAGGAGGCCGGTGCACTGGGAGTGAGCGATGTCTCAACCGAGCACCTTCTGCTGGGTATTCTGCGGGAGCCTGACTGCGTCGCGGTCCGCGCCCTGGTGCGAATGGGAGTCAGCCCTGAAAGGGTCCGAGAAGAGATACTGCTGCACGCGACGCGGGGCGATGATCAAACCGGAACGGCTACAAAACTGGCGCTCCGTGCAAAAAAGGTCATTGATCTGACTTACGACGAGGCGCGGCGGCTCAACAACAACTATATGGGCACGGAACATCTGCTGCTTGGCCTGATTCGGGAGGGGGAGGGGCTTGCGGGCCTCGTACTGGCCAATCTCGGCGTTGAACTAGAGCGCACCCGGCAAGAGGTCACGGCACGGCAGGACGAAGAACCAGGCGAAAAGCGGCGGTCGTCGTGGCGGGCAGTACCGGGAGAATACCCCCTTGTCTCTCCGACCCAGAATGCCCTGGCGGTCGGCGACCTGGGGCGGCTTTTTAGCCAAGGAGGTCGTCCCACGATCGAGATCGCCGTGGATGCCGCGGCGTTCCGGGAGCTTGGCGATGCGTTCGCCGCGAAGGATAGCCATGGCTACCAGGAACTGATAGACCTGGGGCGCGTTTTCATCGTCACGGCCGGAGAGAAGGTCAAAAACCTGACGCGGCCCCAGACAGACCCTGCGGACGGCTTGCTCATTCGGGTTTTGGGCGGGGTTCACGAGGGGCGCAAAGGCTGGATCGAGCACGAAGCGTTCGAATTCAGCGGTCCGGACGAGGCCCCATTCCCGCCCGAAGTGTCCGCGCCGATGGACCTGTCGGACGCAGAGGGGCTGCCATGACCACAGACACGGCAGGCACGCCGATCAGCCCGCGGGACATCCCGTTTTTGCCGACCGGCGAGAACGAAGCCTATGTCTGGCTGCTCTGTGGGCATCTCTGGGGAATGTCGCGACGGCTTCGTAAGCTGCCCGCCGACCGGTGGGACTGGACCCCGAACGTGGCCGCGCCGACCGCGCGGATTCTCGCCGCACACGCCTGGCAATGGCTGATCTGCGACCGCCAGCACATCCTGATTTCCGACGCCACCCGGCACGATCGGATCCCCGACCCACCCGCCGATCCCACCGCGATGTGCGATGCTCTGGATATGGAAAACGAGAACTGGCGTCGGCTGCTGTTATCGCTGACACCGGCGCAACTGGCGGAGGAGCGCCGACAGTTCAACGACACCGACCCGCTGACAGTGCGCTGGTTCGTGACGCACATGATTCAGAACCTGATCTACAAGCATGGTCAGTTCAGCACGCTTTACTTCGCGCTCGGGCTGGATGGCACGGAACCCTATGCGGCCCCGTTTCCCAATCCGATCTACGCCGAGGTCCTCGGACTTCCGTATGGAACCCCGACCCTGGGAGCCGCTATCGGCTCTTAACGCTCTCATCACTGATGATGTCATTTATCTCTTTATTGCGGGCTTTGCGCTCATTGTGCTGGCCCGCGGTGCCTGCCGCGGCCCCTCCCATGTCGTCGCATCCGCTTGCGGCAGCAAGCAGGGGCACCAGCAGGAGCAACCCGTAAAGCACCATCCGATCGGCGCATGGTGGGCGACGCTTCGCACCAGCACGGCTGGGGAAATTAGCCGTGGTTCGCATAACGTTTTCTCCTGTCCGTTTTAATCAAGCAGTTTACCAAATATCGGTAAAAACAGAATGAAAAGCGAGTGCACCTGCTCAGATGATAGATAACTCCTGGTATGCTCGTCCCGTCTCGGGGTCCGCGACCGAGTGTCTGCGGGCGGCGTCATCTGCCGGATCGAGGCCGGGCAGACGTGGGTCATCCTGACCACGGAGTTTGGCATGGATGCCTTTATCCTGCCCAAAGGCGGCGCCAAAAAAGGAGAGACGTGTGTTACCCACACGTCTCATTTGCCACAAAGGCAACGTACGGAAACCCCATCCAGCGGCACCCCGTCGGCATTTTCGCACCGTCGCAAGTCCGCCGAAGTTGCCCCCACGGTTCCGGCGCGGGGCCATCCACAGGCTTTACTTCTTGCCGGGATAGTTAGAACCCGTGCTCGTGAAGGTAATCTTGCTGGGGTCCTGGGTGTTATAGCATTCCTTCAGCAACTTCCGGGCGATCTGCTGGAGTGCCTTGCCCGCGCTCTCGCGCTCCGGGTTGTTCGGGTCTTCGGCGATGCTCTGCAACAGGGCCATGTAGCCAACATTCAGGGCGTAATACTCGCCCAAATACTGGAAGTATTCTTTGCCCGAACCAACCAGGGCAACGTTCCGCTTCCAACTGCGTTGCGTCACCTGCCGCTCGGCCTGGAACTGCCCTGGGGTGATGTCTTTGCCGCTTAATATCTCGTATGCATACACCCCGGAGACAACCTGGGAATCCACTACATCGTCTGCCCGCAGGCTTGCACCCCCCTTGTCGTTGAGTGCCTTGACAAGCATGGGATAGTTGACAATCAGGTTCTTCATCTGCTCCGTGGTGACGGCTCGATTGCCCGCCGGAACTTTTTTAACCAGTTCGCTGATGGCGCGGGAGTTCCCACCTGCCGCCGGGTTCCAGGAGAAGTCCTGTTGCCCCGCCGCGATGAGTTTTTTACCACGGGTGGTCTGTTGTTGCAGAAGGCTCGGCCCGGTGCGTCGCCGCCTGCGTCCCCCATAAAACATATCTATCGAGTTCTGCATGATCTGCCAATCCGAGAAGGCGGTGTTGATGATACGCCGCTCAACGCCCTGATCAATCTCGGTTGCGGTCTGTTGTGCCTGCACGGGGAAGGTCGGGAGGGCCGACAGCGTGGCAACGGTCACTGCCGCCGCCACCGCCGCCCGCCATATGTTTGGGGTTCTGCTCTGCATGGTCTGCTCTCTCCGTGCCGATGGCGTTTTAGCACCGCCCGGCTCTATCCATCTCCGGTTTCCCCATCTGTGCGTCCGGCGCAAACACGGGTTTATTCCGGGGCGGCGGCAGGGGAGGCGGCGGCGAGGAAGGCGAGGCGGAAGGCTTCGGGGGCGCGGGTGGGCTTGCCGGTCGCGGCGGACACGAAGGCCCCCCGCGTGGTCGCCGTTGCCACGAGGCGTCCCGTTGTCTGCTCGGTCATGGTGTAATCAATCACCGTGGTGACGGGGCGCACGTCGCGGAACTGGCCCACAATCTCCAAAACATCGCCATAGCGGGCGGCGGAGTGGTAGCGCACCGAAGCCTCGACGATAACCAGATGCACGACGTAGCGGGCAAAGTCGTGGAAGGACATCCCCAACTGTATCAGATACTCCGACCGGGCTTCCTCGGCATACTGCAAATAGACGGCATTGTTGACATGGCCGAACGAATCCAGTTCGTAGGTGCGGACGCGCACGGTGGCGGAAAGCGTCATGCTACGGCGCGGAACCGGGCGATCTGTTCCAGATGGTAGTTGTCATGCAGGGCCATGAGGATGGCGATGTCGGCGACGGAAACGGAACCGATCTCCGGGCGCAACCCCTCGCGCCGCCACTCGTCGGGGGTGAGCGATTGCAAAAAGGTAACCGTTCGCGCCCGCCGCCCCGCGAAAAGTTGCTGCTGGGCGGCGGGGTCCAGGGTGTCATAGCGGTTCTCTATGGCAAGCTGCCCCTCGTCGAGGTCCGGCAGCGTTGGCATGGTTTCGGCGCGGATACGCTCCATACGTTGCAAAAAAATCGCCTCCCATTCGGCGACATGGGCCAGCATCTCGCGCAGGGTGAAGCGGTCGGGGTCGGGGCGGGCGTCGGCCTCCGCCGCCGCCAGCCCATCAAGCAGGGTATCATACAGCACCCGCCAGGTACTCGGCATTCCCACCGACCCCGCCCACGCTTACGAAAGCCACCGGTTTCCGCTTGGTAATCTGCCGCAAATGTTCTGGCCCGAACAGCGCGAACTCCTCGAAACGAACCGAAGCCTGATTGAGGCCGTGATACGAGCGGCGAGGGATTGAGATGTCTTGATCGCCGTGGGTGGCGTCGTCGGGGCAGGGGCGGAAGGCTCGATCCTTTTGCCCCTCCGGGTCAACGTCGCCCCGGGACCGCCACGGTTTTGCGGACCGCGCCGCTTCCGCTGACGCCGGAGCCGCCTGGCGAGGTGCGGGGCGGGGTCTTCTCCTGGAGTGCCTTTTCCAGAATTCCGATCATCTCCTCGACCTGCGCGAGTACCTTGGAAGACTGGATTGCCAGCACGACGCGCTCCTGCGTGAAGCTATGGCCCTGCGCCTTGAAGGCCGCGGTCAGCGGCTTGAGCGTGTGGATCGGCAGCTTGATACTCTTCTTCAGAACGATCTGGATCTTGTTCACCTCAGTGGTGATGGACTCGATCCCGATCTCCAGACACTTGAGCCGCAGCTGCAGCAGAGCGAGTGCGTTCCAGACCGGCGGCGGCGGGTCCCCAAAGCGGTCTTCGAACTCCTCTTGAAGCCGAGCCACATCCGCCCGGTCACGAACCGCGGCGAGCTTCTTGTACATCAGGATACGCTGGGCCTCGCCGGGCACGTATTTGTCGGGGATTGCGGCAGCGACGGGCAGGTCCACGGTCGGGAGCGGAATCTGGGTCTTATCCTGCTCCTCGCCCTTGTACTCGCGGACAGCCTGTTCCAGCAACTGCGTGAACAGATCGAACCCGACCTGGGCAACGGTCCCCGACTGCTCCGCGCCGAGCAGGTTGCCGGTGCCTCGGAGTTCCAGGTCCCGCAGGGCGATCTTGTAGCCGGAGCCGAGATCCGAGAACTCACGCAGTGCCCCCAGCCGCTGCTCGGCGACCGTCGAGAGCATTTTGTTCTTGCGATACATCAGGTAGGCGAACGCCTGCCGGGGTGAGCGCCCGACCCGTCCCCGAAGCTGATACAACTGCGCCAGCCCCAGCCTGTCCGAGTTGTCAATGAGGATCGTGTTGACGTTGCTGATGTCGAGGCCCGACTCCACGATGGTGGTGCAGACCAGTACATCGAACTTCTGCTCGTAGAAATCGAGCATGGTCTCTTCGAGGTCATCCGCACCCATCTGCCCATGCGCGACCTGAAAGCGGGCGGTGGGGCACACCTTCTGGAGGTGCGAGGCGACATGGTAGATACTTTCCACGCGGTTGTGGATGAAATAGATCTGTCCGCCCCGGTCGGTCTCGCGCAGGATCGCCTCGCGGACCAGGTCGTCGTCATATTCTTTGATGAGGGTCTTAACCGGGGTGCGGCCCTCCGGCGGATCGTTGATCAGCGACATGTCGCGGATCCCCGACAGGCTCATATGGAGCGTGCGCGGGATCGGGGTTGCAGTCATGGTCAGAACATCTACGGATTTGCGCAGCTGCTTGAGCCGCTCCTTGTGCGTGACCCCGAATCGCTGCTCCTCGTCCACGACCACCAGGCCCAGATCCTTGAACTCCACGTCCTTGGACAGGAGCCGGTGCGTCCCGATGAGGATGTCCACGGCTCCCTGCTTGATGTCCTCGATGGTCTTGGCCTGTTCTTTCGCCGAGCGGAAGCGCGACAGCATGTCCACGCGCAGCGGGAAACTTGCCATCCGCTCGGCGAAGTTGGCATAGTGCTGGGCCGCAAGCACCGTGGTCGGGCACAGCACGGCGACCTGACGCCCGTCGCCCGCCACTTTGAAGGCGGCGCGGATCGCGACTTCCGTTTTACCGTAGCCGACATCGCCGCAGATCAGGCGGTCCATCGGGCGCGGTGACTCCAGATCCCGCTTGACATCCTCGATAGCGGCGGCCTGGTCGGGGGTCTCCGTGTGCGGGAAGGCGTCCTCCATCTCGCGCTGCCAGGGCGTGTCCTCGCTGTAGGCATGGCCCGGCGCGGACTGGCGCGCGGCGTACAGCGCGATCAGTTCCCCCGCCATCTCCTTAACCTGCCGCTTCGCCTTGTCCTCCTTGACGGCGTCGATCGCGGTGAGCTGGTCGGGGGTCTCCTGGTAGGGGAAGGCGGCCTCGAACTCGGCCATCCAGTGGCTGTCCTCGGCGGGGTAGGCGATCCCCGGCTCGCTGGCGCGTGCGGCCTGGATGTCGATGAGCTCGGAGGCGAGGTCGACGACCGCCTCGGCCACCCGCGACTTCCGCTTCTCCCAGCTCGACGAGCCGATCTTCGAGAGCCCGGGCTCGGCCTTGCCGCCGCCGACGTACTTCTGGACCAGGTCGATCTTGGCGATCGGGACGAACATCTTCGTCCCCTCGGCGAACTCCAGGAGCAAGGTCTCCTCGTCGTGGTCGTCCCCCCGGCGGACCAGCTGGAGCCCCCGGTAGCGGGCGATCCCGTGGTTGACGTGGACGACCAGGTCCCCCTCGTTGAG
>JACMJB010000314.1 GCA_014380815.1 Armatimonadota bacterium | reverse complement strand
GAGCGAGGGCAGCGCGTGGGAGGAGGCGATGCGATGTCTCTTTCCCTGATCGGACTTTCGCACCACACAGCTCCGGTGGAGGTGCGTGAACGGATCGCTTTCACCGCGCCGGGCGCGCTCAAGGAGGCCCTCGTGTATCTCAAGGAGACGCTTCGAGGGACCGGTGCGGAGGCGGTGCTGCTTTCAACCTGCAACCGGACAGAGCTTTATCTCGCTTCGCCGACCGATTTTTCCACGGACGACCGGGTATCGCTCCTGCTCGGCGCGCGCGGGGCGAGTTCGCACGATGGGAGCGGTTTTCCCCCGCACCTGATCGAGAAGCGGGGAGGGCATCTGGTCACCGAGCATCTGTTTCGGGTCGCATCGGGACTGGAGAGCATGGTGCTGGGGGAGAGTGACATCGTGCGTCAGGTCAAGAGCGCCTACGGGGAGTCGAGCGCAGCGGGACTTTCAGGAACGGTCTTAAATCCGCTGTTTCACGACGCCCTTCGGGTCGCCAAACGCGCCCGGACCGAGAACGATCTGGGGCGCGGCGCGTTCTCGGTCGGTCATGCCGCCGCCGATCTTGCAGAGACGATCTTCGGGTCGCTGGCTGGGCGAACCGTGCTGCTGCTGGGCGCGGGCAAGATGAGCGAAACGACGGCCCGGCACCTGGCGTCGGCGGGAGCAGCGTCGGTTTTGGTCGCCAATCGGACCTTCGACCGTGCCGCCCGGCTGGCGGAGATCCTGAACGGGCGCGCGATCCACTATGATGCGTTCCCCGAGCACCTTCTGCGGGCGGATATCGTGATCGCTTCGACCGCCGCGCCGCATGCCGTGGTCCACCGGGACATGGTGGAGGGCGTGATGCGCCAGCGGCGTCAGCGGCCCCTGTTCCTGATTGACATCGCCGTGCCGCGCGACATAGAGACAGCGGTGGGCGACATTGACGGGGTCTTTCTTTACAACATTGACGATCTGCAACAGGTTGTGGCCTCCGACATTGCCGAGCGCCGGTCCCGCGCCGCCAAGGCGGAAGCAATGGTACGGGAAGAGGCGCTCGCATTTGCATCCCGGCTCCGCGCCCAGCAGTCCGCCGCGCCGCTGGTCACCGAGGTGCGCGCGAAGCTTCACTCTATCGCCGAGGCGGAACTTGCCCGCCTGCGCCCCCGTCTGCAGAACGTTTCCGAGGACGAATGGCGGGCGATTGTCGCCATGGTCCAGTCTATCGAGAACAAGATCGCGCACGATCCGACCGTCAAGATCAAAGAGTTTGCCGCCGCAGTCGAGGGGGGGCTGGCCCCCGCCGAAGACGTCGCCCAGAAGATGGAAACGGTCCGTGAACTGTTCAACCTTTCGGTCGTCGCCAGCCGCGACGACGCAGGAAAGCCGATACCATGACCGGAAGCGCCGCGACCCTTTCCGTTACACTCGCACTATATCTGGTCGGCGCGGCCCTGCTGGGAGCGAACTTGTTCGTGCGTCGGCCTGGTTTCCTCGCCGCGGGGCGATGGGCCGCCGTCCTTGCGGTGATCCTGCACGGTGTCTCTATCGGACTGCGCTGCGTGGAGGTACACCGCGCGCCGTTTACCAACCCTGCCGAGTCGCTTTCGCTGCTCTCATGGATCGTCGCGCTTGTCTACCTGGGCACGGAAGTGCTGTGGAAGCTGTCCGCTTCCGGCCCGTTCGCGCTGAGTCTGTCGTTCCTGCTTGTGCTGTTCGGTGCGGCACTGGGCGCCGAACCCGGAGCCGGGTTCGGCGCGGGTTCGGCGCAGCTTCTGTCACAGCGGGCGATCACGCTGCACATCCTCGCGATCATCACCGCGATCGCTGCCTTTGCGCTCGCTTTCTGCTGCGCCGCGCTATACCTGATCGAGAATCACATCCTGAAATCCAAGCACGGCTTGACCTGGATGAAGCGTCTGCCGCCGCTCCTGACCGTGGAGTCCGCCGCCTTCACGCTGGCTGCAGTCGGCTTTCCGCTGCTGACGATCGGGATCTTATCCGGCCTGGTGCGCGCCATCCCGGGCGGCATGGCGCCCGGCTGGCAGATGGATCCGAAGATTCTGCTCGCTTACGCGGTTTGGGGCGTCTACGGCGTCTACTTATGGGGCCGTATGGGGGCGAAGTGGCCTCCGGTTCGCACCGCCTATGTGCTGCTTGTCGGCTTCGTGCTCTGCATCCTGCTCTACATCGTTCCTACCGCTGCTCACCTTTTCAAGTAGCCCCTTTTCGCCGCTGCACCCTCGTTCCACGAACGACGGATACAGATTCACAAAGGTGGCATTTGGCCCCGGACTCGCGGCAATCCCTGCAGACTGCGTGTTCGCCGTCTGGGCCAGATAAACCGATGAAGGTATCTTCGTACCGGGGAGGAAGCCCAGCAGCGACAGGGCTGGGACGACGAACCGATTATCTTTGACGAGATGGGCAGGTGCATTTTGTTTCCCCTTCCTTTGGCGGGAGCAGGCGGAAACCGGCAGCGAAAAAGAGCAATCGCTTACTCGAGAAGGAATGTTTGTGTCTACTCGTTCGATGGTGTATTTCCTCCTCGCGTGTACAACCCGGGGATTATGGGAAAGTAGGAGCGTCCGCGGGCGTTTTCGTTAGAGCTGGAATGAATCCGCTTTTAATGCCTGGAAGAAATGTTACGGTGGTTCAACCTGTGCTATACTGACCGAACACCCATGATGGCGACCGCCCCCCCCTCGCAAGAGAGCGCGTTCCCCGAACGCCTCGCCGCAGACGGTCCGCCAGGCAGGTTTGCGAGCAGTATCAATGTCGCTGCCGTATCCGCCCCTGCAGCCCTTCCGCACGCCTCTGCTGGACCTCCCACGACCCTGATACGCCGAACGCTCAAAGTGACACAGCTTCAGGATTATCATTACACCGGAGCGGTCAAAAATATCATCACGCGGCTTTGCCTGGTGCCGCCGCGGTTGCGGGGCTACCAGCGGCTGCTTTCCCACGAACTGCGCGCGGTCCCGTTGCCCCATGCGGTCCCGGAGTTTGATGATGCGTTCGGGAACCATTTTCTGGAGATCCATCAGGAACGAGTGAGCGAGCACCTCACCATCGTAATCACCCTTCAGCTCGAGAACGCCTGCGCCTACGATGAAGCGGGGAAACTGGTCCCCACGGCGATACCGGATCGAACCGTGGTGCTCCCGGAGAGCATCGGCGGGAAGGCGGCATTTCTCTCGCTATCCCGTTTGACCGAGCCGGATGAGGCGCTGCGCGCGGCCCTCGAAGAGGTGAAGCGTGACCTGCCCGATCCCGGCGATGACCCCTTCGGCTTCGCCAAGGGGCTGTGCGGCTATGTCTACCGTCAGATGCGATACGCGTCCGGGTCTACGGGGGTTTCAACCTCCGCGAGAGAGGCCTGGGAGGCGCGGCGGGGGGTCTGCCAGGACTTCACGCACATCTTTCTGACGCTGAGCCGTTTGGCGGGGGTCCCGGCACGGTACGTATCCGGCTTCCTGCCGGGTGAGGGGGCCATGCACGCCTGGGTGGAGATCCTGCTGCCGACGCCGTCCGAAGGGGGGACCGCGCATCGTTCTTTCTGGTACGCTCTCGACCCGACCCACGATACCTGGGTGAGCGAGCGGTACACGTCGGTCGCCACGGGGCGCGACTATTACGACATTATGCCAAACTCCGGCAGCTACTTTGGGCGAGCGCGAAACACGCTCCGCCACCGAAGCAAAGTGGTCATCGAAAGCACGATCAAGGAGCCGCTCACGCCGCAGCGCTGATCGGGGGACTGTAGGACTGCGGATTGACAGACCGTTCTCTTCCTCGCTACAATCGGCACAGACAGCAAACAGAAAAGCAATGGAGTCTTTCACATGCGGTTCGGCGTCTGTGCGGGCGTGGATAAAGCGCCTCTATTAGCGGAAGCGGGCTACGATTATATCGAACTTGCCGTGGGCGGCGATCTGGTACCGGATGAGGATGAGGCGGCATGGGGGGCGAAGCGTCCGGCAATCGAGGCGCTGCCGTTGCCGGTGGAGTCGTTCAACAGCTTTGTCCGCAAGGGCAGGATCGTGGGACCCGACGCTGACTTTGACTGGCTGGAGCGCTATGTCCGCTCCGCGCTGAGCAGGGCAGCCCAGGTCGGCGGAAAGATCATCGTTTTTGGGAGCGGGGGAGCGCGCCGGGTCCCAGATGGGGTCCCGCGGGACGAGGCAGAGCGCCAGATCCTCCGGTTCTTGCATCTGTGCGCCGACGCTTCGGAGAGGACCGGGGTCGTGGTGGCGATCGAGCCACTGAACCGGGCTGAAAGCAACATCATCAATAGCGTCGCCGAGGGGGCGCGACTGGTGAAGCTTGTGGACCGGCCTGGTGTCCGCAACCTGGCGGATTCCTACCACATGGAGAAGGACGACGAACCTGTCTCTGCAGTCCAGGAGTTCGGCGAGGTGCTGGCCCATGTCCACACCGCCGACACAGAGCGGGGGGCACCGGGGACCGGTGTTTACGACCACTCGGCATTTTTCCGCGAACTGCGGGCCGTAGGCTACGACTCCCGTGTCTCCATCGAGTGTTCCTGGAAGGACCTTGCTGCCGAAGCCGGTCCTGCGCTCGCGCACCTGAAGCGCGCGTGGGCTGATGCTGGCAGTCCGGACACCTGAAGCCCGGTCACCCAAGCTCCTGCGATCCGCGTCCCTCGGCACCCCTGCCGATCGTCTGAGGCGCGCCGCCGGGAAGACCGCTACGGCGACGCGTCACCATTGAAACGGTTCATCGCGGTCTCGATGCCGTCGGCGAGCCAGACCTCGACCGCGCCCATGGCAACGATCATCATCTCCTCCACCAGCTTCTGATCGGCCTTCCCGAACCGGCCCAGCACCCAGTCAATCTGAAGACCTGGTGGAGGTTCGCCGACCCCGATCCGGACGCGCGCCCACTCCTGGGTCGCGAGGCTGGTGGCGATGCTTTTCAAGCCGTTCTGCCCGCCCGACGAGCCTTTCGAGCGCAGCCGCAGCTTCCCAACCGGCAGGTGGATATCGTCACTGACCACCAGCAGGTCGGAAAGGGGGACGGCTTCCCGGCGAATCAGGGCGCTGACCGCTTCTCCGGAAAGGTTCATGAAGGTCTGAGGCTTAACGAGCAGAACCGACTCGCCGGCAATCGTGCCGCGTCCCAGCAGAGCGCGGATACCAGCGATGCGCTGGTCCACCTTGATTTTGTGAGCGGTGGCGAGAGCATCCACAAGATCGAACCCGACATTGTGGCGGGTCCCCGCGTACTCCTTGCCGGGGTTGCCGAGTCCAACGATCAGCTTCACTGGCACACCCCCCCTCTTCGCGGGGCCTCGCAACCCTTCGCGGAGGGGCTTACCACGACCGGTCGAATAGCTCGGAGACGGAATCGTCGGTGTGGATGCGGCGGATGGCATCGGCGAGCAGCGGGGCGACCGACAGTACCTCGATATGACCGGCATCAATCGGGGCGATCTCGTGAAACGGGATCGTATCCGTGGTCACCAGCTTCTGAATCGGCGAGGCGGCGATACGATCCACGGCCCCGGTGGAGAGAACCGGGTGCGTACAGCAGGCGTAGACCGCCGCCGCGCCCCGGTCCATCAGGGCTTCCGCCCCGTGGACGATGGAGCCGCCGGTATCAATCATGTCGTCAATCATGATGCACTGCTTGCCTTTGACATCGCCGATGATCTCCATGATCTCGACTTTGTTCGGCTCGGGGCGGCGTTTGGCGATGATGGCGATGCTGGTTTTTAGCATCTCCGCCATGGATTTGGCGCGGGTGACGCCGCCGACATCCGGGGAAACGACGCAGGTATCGCCATTGCCAAAGCCGCTCCGCAGCCAGTATTCGGCAAGCAGCGGACCGGCGAAAAGATGGTCCACGGGGATCCGGAAAAACCCCTGAATCTGGCCTGCATGGAGGTCCACACAGACCGCGCGGGTCGCGCCGGCTTCGGTAATCAGGTCAGCCACCAGGCGCGCGGTGACCGGCTCGCGGGGCTTGATCTTTTTGTCCTGACGCGCGTAGCCGTAGTAGGGAAGCACCACCGTGATCCGCTCCGCGCTCGCCCGGCGGAAGGCGTCAATCATGATGAGCAGCTCCATCAGATTGTCGTTGACCGGGGCGCAGGTGGGCTGGACGATAAACACATCCATCCCGCGCGCGGACTCCTCGACCTGGACACGGATCTCGCCATCACTGAACTGGGTGGTGGTCATCTCGCCCAGCGGGACGCCAAGATAATGAGCAATATTGGAAGCCAGGGAGCGATGGGCATTGCCGGTGAAAAGACGAAGATTGCCGGGACTGTCACGGTGATTACGGTGGACTGCGGGTGATGCCACGGGCGAGGCGAGCGAAACCTTAGATTCCGCCTCCGTAATAATGGGGGAGATCATTGAGTGTTCAAACCTTCGCCCTTCTCGGCCTGGGCCGCTGTCTCGGAAGCCATCCTCGCGAACTTCTCACGCCGAGCGCGGACCCAGCCTTCCTTCACCGTTTGACGCTCCCGCGCGATGGCAAATGCCCCGGAGGGCACGGGATTTGTGATGACGGAACCGGCAGCCGTGAACGCCTCATCCCCTATCGTCACAGGAGCTACCAGGGTCGTGCTGGTGCCGATGAAAGTGTCCGAGCCGATCTGTGTCGGGTGTTTTCGCTGCCCGTCGTAATTACAGGTGATCGTCCCCGCGCCGACATTGGTGCGTGCTCCGACGACCGCGTCTCCCAGATACGCGAGGTGTCCCACTGCGACCCCTTCCGCGAGGGCAGAAGCCTTGATCTCGACAAAATTCCCAACCCGCACGCGCGGTTCAAGAGTCGTTCCGGGGCGCAGATGCGAGAACGGTCCGACCTTGCTGTCATCGCCGATCACCGCGCCGTCGGCAAGCGAGACGCGGAACTGAACCCGGTCCCCGATGATCGTGTCGGTCACAATGGCGTTCGGCCCGATCCGGCAGTCCTCGCCGATCCGGGTCGCACCCGAAAGATGCGTGTTCGGCAGAAGCGTTGTGTCCTGCCCGATCTCGACGCCCGCTTCCACGTATGTGGTCGCCGGGTCCGCGATGGTCACCCCGGACAGCATCAAGCGCTGAAGAATCCGCAGGCGCATCCGGGCGGCGATCTCCGCAAGCTCGACGCGCGTATTGACCCCCAGCACGACCTCGGGGTCCGGCGCAACCTCGGCGGCGACGATCTCTCCCGCTTCGTGCAGAAGCCGGACCACATCGGTCAGGTACAGCTCCCCCTGAGCGTTGTTGGGGCGCAGGTCACGCAGGGCACGAAACAGCGACGGGCCGGAGAAAGCATAGACTGAGGTATTGATCTCGCGGACCCCGCGCTGTTCGGGGGTCGCGTCCCGGGCTTCCACGATCCCGGTAACCGCACCATCCGTGCCACGCAGTACGCGTCCGTATGAACCGGCATCCTGGGAAAGAACGGCGGTCAAAAGCGTCGCGCCCGCGTTTTTGGAGGAGTGGGTGCGGAGGAGCTGTCGCAGTGTGTCTCCGGTCAGCAGCGGGGCATCGCCGGGAACCACCAGGACGGTGCCGTCGTGCCCACCAAGCAGGGGTTCCGCCATCTGGGCGGCATGACCGGTGCCATTCTGTACGGTCTGCTCCGCATACTCCAGTATGCCCGCGCCGTAGTGGTTGTCGAGGGCCTGGCGCACCTTCTCCGATTCGTGGCCCACGACGATGATTCGCCGTGTTACCCCGGCTTCCGCGAGTGCATCCAGAATATGGACCAGGATGGGTCTGCCGCAAACGGGATGGAGTGCCTTGGGAAGTTTGGAGCGCATCCGCGTGGATTTGCCTGCCGCGAGAACAATCGCCGCTGCGAATCCTTCGTTATTCCCCGATTTCGCTGGCGTTTCTGCGGACATAAACCTTCCTGAACCTCGGCGTCACTGCCAGGATGCCGCCACTGTCGTCCGTAAAAAAACACGGCTTCCGAGCGAGGATGACTCTGCTGCTTCCTTCGCTTGGGAAGGGGCAGCCGGGAATGATTCGCGCGGGCCGTGTGGCGGAAAAACGAGGTAGTATGCGGACGGTGTTTTGCGTTGTGACGCACGGATTATAACACGTCGCGTTTGGCAGCGTCAACGCGCCGCGCGGCATTCCCCGCGAGAGATGCCGCGGATGAGCGCCTCAGACCCGTGCCACGCCGCGCCGCCGCTGGCCCAGCAGCTGGTCCGCCGCGACGCCGATCAGGATCACCGCGCCGATCACCGCAAGATTCAGCGACGAGGGGATTCCGAGCAGGATCACCAGATTTTGCAGCACCTGCAGCAGGGCGGTCCCGATCAGAATGCCGATGATAGAACCCTCGCCGCCGCGCAGGCTGCAGCCGCCCAGGACCGCCGCCGCGATCCCATATAGCTCAAAGGACTGACCATGGGACGAGGGCGAAATGGAGTTGGTGTAGAAGGCGATCAGGATCGCTGCCACACCGCCCAGCGCACCCAGCAATATGTACACGCTCGCGGTCAGCCATTTGGTATCAATGCCGGGGTAGCGGGCCGCCTCCTCGCTTTTGCCGAGGGCGAACAGGTAACGCCCATAGACCGAGCGGTGCAGGGCCACCCAGAGAATGGCGGCGATCACTAGGAGCAGGCAAAACGGGACGGGCACGCCCAAAACACTGCCGGTCGCGAGGGCCTGCAGTCCCTCGAAACCCTGTGCGCTTCCGAACCCCTTGGTCTCGTCGTTTGCGACAAAGCGGGCCAGGCCACGGTAAAACAGCAGGCCGCAGAGCGTCACGATAAAGGGCTGGAGCTTGAGACGCGTGATCAGCAGTCCGTGGGTCAACCCCAGGACCATGCCCGCGGTGACCACGGCGAGAATCGCCAGGCCGGGCGCCCAGTGCCAGTCCACCAGCATGAAGGAGAGCAATACCCCCAGCAGCGCGAAGACCGACCCGACCGAGAGATCAATGCCACCCGTGATGATGACAAATCCCAGACCCAGGCTGAAGATACCGTACATTCCGATCAGACGGGCGGTGTTCTGGATGTTGGTCGGACTCAGGAAGCGGGGGTTAAGAATCGCCACAACGGTGCAGAGTGCGATCAACAGCAGAAAAATGCCAAGTTCTTTTTTCATGGTGTCACTATTTATTACGGATAATTATTCACAGGATGGAGATCGGGGTGGTACCGCTGAGATCACCGATGGCGAGCCGCATCACGGCCTCCTGGCTGAACTCGGATCGGTCCAGGATACCGGTAATCGCCCCCTCGTGCAGAACGGCGATCCGGTCGGAGATGCTCAGCACCTCCTCCATATCACTGCTGATGAGCATCACGGCGACCCCGCCGCGGGCAAGCTCGCGGATCAATGCATAGATCTCCGCCTTGGCCCCGACATCAATGCCGCGTGTCGGCTCATCGAAGATCAGGACTTTGGGGGAGAGGGCAAGCCATTTGGCGAGGACCACCTTCTGCTGATTGCCGCCCGATAGGCTGCTTGCGGGGGCGTCCAGAATCGCCGCGAGTCGGTCCGCCCCCTCCTCATGCACCCGGGATGCCGCTGATTTGATGTTCAGCCGCGCGCAGGTCACACTCGCGGCCTCCCGCTCCGCGCCGCGCCTCACCCAACCAAGCGAGGTGGCAAAACGGCTCAGACGGGGCAGAGAGACGTTCTCTCGGATCGCCATGTCCAGAATCAGTCCGGTGTGCCGCCGGTCTTCGGGCACCAGATAGATCCCGCGTGTGATCGCGTCACTCGCCGACTGAAGTCGCGCCGCCGTGCCGTCCTGCAGGATCTCGCCTGCAAGGGCCGGCTCGACCCCAAACAGTGCCTGGGCGATTTCGGTTCGGCCCGCACCGACCAGACCCGCGAAGCCCAGAACCTCGCCGCTCCGAATGGAGAATGAGACCGCCTTATCGGGGTAGCGTGGCGTCCGCAGTCCGCGTACCTCGATACGGGCGGGGCCGGTCTCCTGATCCGCTTCCGCGTCGCGCGACGCGGTATCCATGGCGTGGGCCAGATCACGCCCCACCATGAGGCGCACCATTCGGCTGTTGCCCTCCGCCCCGGTAAGATCGCCGCGAGGAAGATCGCCCGCGTTCCTGCCGTCGCGCAGGGCGACGACCCGATCCGCGATCTCCTGGATCTCGCCCAGCCGGTGCGAGATATAAACCACGCTTACCCCTTTGTTTTCGCGCAGATCTTTGGCGACCGCCAGCAGGCGCTCGGTCTCACCGGGCGTCAGGCTCGATGTCGGCTCATCCATGATGATCAGCCGCGCCTGCTGGGACAGGGCGCGGGCGATCTCGACCATCTGCTTCTGGGCAAGCGACAGGCGGGCGACCGATGTTCGGGGGGAGACCGTCAGCCCCACCTGCTTGAGATAGACCTCGGTGCGCGCTTCGATCTCCCCGTTCCGAAGGAGACGCAGCGGCCCGCCGCCGGTCGGCTCGCGCCCCAGGAAGACGTTCGAGGCGATGTCCAGGTTATCGAGAACGGTCAGTTCCTGATGGATGAACGCGATGCCGAGCCTGCCCGCGTCCCTCGCGGACCGGATGCGGACGGCAGCGCTCTCCACCCGTATCTCCCCCTGATCCGGCTGGTGGACGCCGCCCAGCACCTTCATTAGCGTGGACTTGCCCGCACCGTTCTCGCCGATCAGCGCAACGACCTCGCCGCGCCCGACAAAGAGCGAAACGTTTTCCAGCGCGACCACCCCGCCAAACCGTTTGGTGATGCCGCGCATCTCCAAAAGCGGCGGGGCATCCCCAGGCGGCAACGCCGCCTGCCCTGCTGTGTCCGTCATGCTCTTCCGCTATGCTCCCGCAGTCCGCCCGCGCAG
>JACMJB010000050.1 GCA_014380815.1 Armatimonadota bacterium | reverse complement strand
TTTTTTTTTACCAAAATTGCAAATTTCATAAAATTTCGTGCTAAAGTTTAATCGTGATCTGGCTTCTGCCCCCTCGGCTACAGGACAATTATTTTGTCGCAGAGAGCGGTGGGGTCTGGTCTATAGAGATCTGAGCGGGGGTTTTCAAACTATATGTCGTCCGTTATAACCGCAACAAACCGCAGCCTGAGCGAAGTCACACCGACGCCGCCTTCCCAGACCCTCCGTCGAGGTGCAGTGGCAGCGTCGCCAGTGGCCGACGCCCGGGCTGACGTCGTGGCGCCAGTGACATCATCGACACCTGTCGGCGGGGTTGCCTTCAGTGATGTCACTATGGAGGAAACGGTTTCGCTTATTCTGCTCATGGTCCAAAAGGGGGATTCTGCTCACCACATCGTGACGGGTAATCTGGACCACCTGCTCCTGCTGCAGAAGGACGCTGCATTTCGTCGAATCTACGAAACCGCCGCGCTCGCCCTGCCGGATGGCGCCCCGATTGTCTGGCTGTCGCGCTTTAGGGACCGCACTCTCCCAGTGAAGACCGAGTTCAAGCCGCTCCGCGAGCGTGTCGCGGGGAGCGATCTTTTCTGGGAGTTGGCAAAGGCCTCTCATGCAACCGGCCTGAGACTTTTCTTCCTCGGGGGATGTCCCGGAGCCGCCGCTGCCGCCGCCGAGATCGTGCAGGGGCGTTACCCCAACGCCCAGATTTGCGGCACGTACTGTCCCCCCCACGAGACATTTGGAACCAGCGAAGAGCAGACAAAAATCGGAGAGATCGTGCGTTCGGCATCTCCGGACGTACTGCTGGTGGGTTTTGGAGCGCCCAAACAAGAGAAGTGGATCGGGGCGAACAAGGATCGGCTTGGTGTGCCCGTGAGCGTCGGTGTCGGTGGGACCTTTGAGATGGCAGCCGGAATGGTGCGACGCGCCCCACTCTCGGTGCAACGCATCGGTATGGAATGGGCCTATCGCCTGATTCAGGACCCGGCGCGGCTCTGGCGTCGCTACCTGCGCGACGATCTGCCGTTTCTTGCCGCCACGGTGACACGTCTCCTCCTGGGAATGCCACATCCGGTACCCACCCAAACCGGTCAAAAGCAGAAAGAGCGAGCAGCTTAAGGATGAATGGACATCAGATCGTCGAGAATATCGTGGATAGCGTGACGGAGAACCAAGGGAAGATCGTTGTGACAACGACGATCTCTTTAGACCGCAGCGCACTGGAGCAGCGCCTTCCAACGGGAGCGAGGGCGGAGCCTACGGCATTCTCAGGTGGGGGTTTAGATGCAGGGCTGCTGGAGGGCGGCCTCAACTACCAGCGGATGCAGCAGGCAGTCGTCAGCGGCAAGATCACCCTGCTGCAGATCGGTCCGAAGACCTACCTGGGCCTGGTCAACGGGCGTCGCGTAAAGGCGCACCCCCTCTGTATCGGGGACACACTTTTTATCTTCGTCTCTCGCCACGATTCTTTGACCGGCATGGCGGAAATGATCGCGGAGCTGATGCGCCAGCTTCCGCCAAGCGCCTCCTGGAATGGACAGGATCGTTCCGCGCAGATCGAGCAGATCGCGCAGTTTTTGAACACGCCTTGAAACAGCGCCAGAGACAACCGCGAATGCCGAACGACAAGCAAAAACTTCTGATAGTTTGTTTTGCTGAGGCTTTTCTCCATACGAAGCGAGCAGTTTATGGCCTTGCGGTACCCCCACCGCGCGCGGCGTCCCCACCGCGTCCCGACACTTTCGGTGAAATCTTGCGGTCGCGTGTTGCTGGGCGCGCACTATGGTGTCGGCGTAAGGCCGTCGTTCGGACACTGGTTCGTGCCTGCTGCACTACCCCTCTGCCGAACTCCGCACTTGCTGTCGCTCTTTGAGGCGACCTGCAAATTCGTCACTTGCGGTTTCTCAGCAGAGACCGCTCTTCTGTCTCAGGATTCTCGTTCGATCAATCACTCTTAAGGAGAGAAACAATGCGTTTCAACAAGCTCGTTGGCAGCTTAGCTGCCGCGACAATCTCGCTCGGCGCTTTAACCAACGCTGCGCATGCACAGATCAACAAGCCCTTGGTTTCGTTCGGCGGCGATACACCAGGGTTGGTAGACGTAACGTTTACTGCTGGCACCGGCTTTCTAACGACGGTAACAGGCGGTTCGGCAGTCAGCCTGACGTCTGGACCGGGGGGTAACATTGAACCGGATCTCGACGCATTCCTCAGCTTTGGACCGCTGGCTCTTCAGTCAACTACCACAAGCGGCGCGAACGGCATTAATATCGAGGCCGCATTCAACGGCGCTGGAAATGCTTTCACCCTCAGTAGTGGAGCCGGTGGAACCGGCACCGTTTACCTTTCTGGAAATCTCGGAACGGTGCTGCTGACGGGGCGCAACGGTGGTGGTACAACACAGGCGTTCGTAGACTTCAATGGCGTCACTTACAACGGCGGCACGTTTCTGGATCAGTTCTTGATCGCAAACCCGGGATCGAACGCCACCGGTAACTTTGTGCTAAACCTTTTGACGCTTGATGCTCCCGCTGGGGAGCCTGCGCCTCTAAGCGTCAACAGCAGTGGTAGTCTCAATTCGTTCTCGTCCACACAGATATCGGGTAACTTCAATGCCACTCCGGTTCCGGAGCCGAGCGAGTGGATGGCGATCGGAATGGCGACCGCATCGGTGGGCGGCCTGATGTTCCGCGCCCGCCTGCGACGGCGTCGGCAGACGACGGTAGCTGCTTAGGCTCCTGCCGATGAGTTTGCCCGGCGGGATTGAAGGCTTTTTGTCCCGCTGACCTGCTCCTTGAAATAGCAGCAAGCGGGTACTGCTGACGCATTACGCGTCAGCAGTACCCGCTCTTTCTCTCATTTGATTTTGGCGGCTTCTATTCAATCTTCTGAAGACCTGATTATGCCCGATACAACCACCGTCGCCTCCCCCTCCGCCTATCCCGCCGCACCCACCGCGACAGGCTTCCTTGGGGCAGGGAGCCGAGAGGTGGAAGCCCGTGGCACGTTTGCGGGAGCGTATGGTCCCCTCCTCCTGCCACTAGCCCTGTTTGCCGCTCTGCTTGGCGTCATCGCGCTCCCGATGCTGCGCTGGTGGTACTGGGAATATACGAAACCGGAATCCTACTATGGCTATGCTTTCTTTGTGCCGCCCCTGATCGGCGTGATGCTCTGGCACAAGCGCAAGGCACTTGCGGAGGCCACCCCTACACCCTATCTTCCGGCCCTGATCATTGTCATTCCCGCGCTTTCTCTTCTGGTGCTGGCGATCAAAACCGAGATGCAGGCGGTGATGTCGAGCGCATTCCTGCTGACTTTCACCAGCGGTTTGTGGCTCGCGCTGGGGACGCGCTGGGTTCGGGCGGCCGCTTTCCCCCTCCTGTTTCTGTGGCTGATGGCTCCGCTGCCCGGCCCGGTCCTCAACGACCTGACACTCAGTGCACAGCGGATCTCTACCGAAGGGGCGGCCCGGCTGCTCGGGCTGCTCGCACTCCACCCAGTCCATGACGGCAACCTGATCCATCTTGAAAACTACACCCTGAACGTGGATGTTCCCTGCTCCGGTTTCAAGCTGCTGCTAAGCCTGCTGACCTTCAGTGCCGCCTTCGCGTTTTTGACGGATACCACTCTTGCGAAACGCTGGGGGCTGTTTCTGCTCAGTCTGCCGCTGACGATTCTGGTAAACTCGGTCCGGATCGCACTGATCGGGATCGTGGGAGAGGCGCTGGGAAGCTCCGCAGCGAACACCTTTCACGATTGGAGCGGGGTGATCAGTCTGGTGCTTTGCATGGTGCTTCTGTTCAGTGGAGCGAAAGGATTAGGATGCCGAACGTTCGCGGGGCAACCCATCTTTTGAAGACACAGCTGGGAGCATGGTCCCTCTGCCTCTTGACGGGAGCGGCACTGGTCTTTTCTCTGCTCTGGCATCCCGCACCGCCACCGCGCTATCAAGGGCTGACCCAGGTTCGGAAGCAGGTACCGTCTCGAATGGCCGGCTTCACGCTGGTTGGAGATAACCGGTTCAGTGAGCCGATAAAACAGGCGCTCGCAAGTGCCGACCTGTTATCTCGAAGCTATCGCAATGACACGACGGGTCAGGTAGTGGATTTCACCCTGATTGGCGGGACCGACCGCAGCGCGTTGCATGACCCACGCTCCTGTCTGATCGGTGCGGGCTGGAGGATTGAGGACGACCACGTGGAGACAATCGCGGGAACAGCGGTTCCCATCCGGGTCTGCCGCGTGGTGAGCGGGGAGCGCTCTGCGCGGGATGGTTCGGACGTGACCGAGAAGGGCACCGGCTACGAAGCGATGTATCTCTATGTCGTCAGTGGCCAGCCGATTGACCAAGTCACCCAGATTCGCTCGCAAATGCTGGCTTCCGCGCTGATCGGTCGTAAGAACACGCCCGTCTGCTTCGTCCGGTTCATGCGTCCCCTGCTGACAGATCCGCAGGCCGATGCCGCCAGTCACCAGCAGTTCGCCGCGTTCGTCAGCCGTATGTGGGAAACCGTCCGCATACCTCAGTCGCAGCAGACAGCAGACGCCTCCGGGGCGCGTGCTGCGGCTCCGCAGGTTGCGGTCCAGCAATGAACCAGCTATTCATTCTCCGGTTCGTCTTTTTAGTGACTCTGATTCTTGCCAACTTGGAGCTGGTTCTGGCGGGATCGCCTACGGCAAAGTCCCCAGCCCCTCAGGGTACCGTGCGGCGTTCGTCTCCGGCACCAGCGCTGAAAGTCCGAACTGCGCCTGGTCCGGGAGATACCCGTGTTACCGGAGAGGAAGGACGCCGTCCGGGACCGATCACCTATCAAAGCAGGGCCACTAGCCCCTTCTCTTCGAAGAAGCGACACGACACCAGAGACGGATACCGATCCCCTGGGCTGGTTCGAAGCGGCGCGGTCTCCTTTCGCGAACGGGATCTGCTGGACGAACAGCAGCACCTCGCCCGGCGCGAGCAGCAGCGTCTGCGGGTGCGACGGCAGCGGGAAGAGCGCCTGCGGCGGCAAAGTCGCGGGTAACGGAGAGCGGACCCGGTCTACCAACGAAGATCGGTGAGCGCGGAGGCCCGCACTTGCGGAAGGGCGCGCGGCCGTAACCAATCGTCTTTTTCCGCGTCTATTAGGGGAGGATAAAGCTATGCGACGCCCCTTCACCCAAATACTCCCCCTTCTAACTATCAGTCTGACCCTTGCCGGGACTCTGCTTGTCTACGCCGCTGCCCCGACTCGCACTGTTCCCGCCGAAACGCTCTCTGAAAACGGGCAGATCACCCCACGCACCCGCGCGCTCCTCAGTGCAGGCAGTGCCTGCGTCCTGGGACAGCCGGAAACAGTCACCGATATTCTTCGTCTGGAAAAGCTGGCGATCTCTCCCGACGGCAGTGCGGTGCTGGTGGCCGCCTACAAAGGCAGGCCCTATCGGGGTATCACGGTGTCGCAGAAGGAGGCTGATCTGGATCTTCAGAAGCGGTCTCTGGAGATGAATCTCGTTTACTGGGATGTGCGCACCCGCGTCGCCAGGACGCTTTTTCGGGAGGCCGTCCGTGAGGAAAACATCTCCGTGATCCGAAGCCTCGATTGGCTTCCCGGCACCCGTACCGTTCTGGGGGTTCTGACCAGGGGAAACGCCACCACCCAGGCGCAGACAAACAGCCTGATACGGGTGGACACCACCTCCGGAACCGTGACACGGCTTGCGGATCTTGGCGAGGCAGGTCATGCCTCTACAGTCGAGGTCTCTCCAAGTCAGCCGTTCGCCGGCATCGTGACGCAGGAGGAGACGGACGCGAACGTTGGTCCCCTCACCCGGTGCTTCCTGCGAGTCTACACCCCACAGGGCTTTCGTTCGCCCTTGCGTCTCCCGGACGGCATCACGTCGTTAAATTGGAGGGAGGACGGAAAGTCGCTGTATGCGACAGGCGTGCTGGAACGGGACGTGGCGGGCAAAATAGTGAAGCGTAAACTTCTGACCGTCGTTGATCTGGAAACGGGCGGAATCACGCACCCGGAAAAGCTCCCCGTCGGCATCAAGCGTGAGAACGACGCCAGACCGTTGTCGCTTGCGGATTGGTCTCTCGCCGTTGAGTCCGCGAAAACCACGGTGCAGGACCCGCTGGGCCAACCCAAACCCACCACCGCACTCTGGCTCCGCACCGAGGCGAACCCTCAGGCATCGGCGAGACCATCGGCCCCAGCAGATCGCGGAGCTGTCTCGACACAAGCCCTGCTGATCGCCACCAATGCCCGCTTCGAGGGGTATTTGGCAGGCACGAACACGGCAGCCGTTCTCTTCACGCGCGACGGTTCACTCTGCGCCGCCCCGATCTTCCGGCTCCCTTCAGAGGCTTTCGAGCAGGCGCTGCGAGGCGTGCAGCGAACGGCTACGATGGAGAATGCCAAGCGGGCAGGGCTTGGCATTCTCCAATATGTACAGGACTATGATGAGAGACTGCCTCCGTCCGGGGAGGATGTTCCAGAGCGGATTGATCTCTATGTAAAGGACCGAGGGGTCTTTGAGAACCCGGCGACCGGCGAAAACGGGTTCGTATACAGCTACCAGGGACCGACGGGCATAGACCAGATCGGTACGCCCAGCACCACGCAGATCGGCTCCGTATCGGGACCGGGCGGACGCGCGCTGATCTGGGCGGACGGACACGTGACCTGGGTTGACGACGCGCCAAGGCTCTGACCGCCTCGTTTCGAAGCCCTCGTCGCGGTACAATGACAGCCATGAGCAGCGAGCAAAAAGTGACGGTAATCGGGGCGGGGATGGCGGGAAGCGAGGCGGCCTGGCAGGCGGCAAACCGGGGCGCGAAAGTTCGCCTGATCGAGATGCGCCCTGTGAAGATGACGCCTGCGCACCACACGGACCGCGCCGCCGAGATCGTCTGTTCAAACTCGTTCAAAAGCAATCGGCTTGCCAATGCCTCCGGGCTGCTGAAAGAAGAGATGCGGCGGCTTGGCTCGTTGATCGTGGGCTGCGCGGATGCCACCGCCGTGCCCGCGGGCGAAGCGCTCGCCGTGGACCGTGATGCCTTCTGTGATCTGGTCACCGAGCGGCTGGAAACGCACCCGAACATTGAGTTTGTGCGCGAGGAAGCAGTCGCGATCCCGGATGAGGGTCTGGTTGTGATTGCCTCCGGGCCGCTGACCAGCGATACGCTTGCCACGCAGATCGGCGAGCTGACCGGGCGCTACGATCTGTACTTTTACGATGCGGTCGCGCCGATCGTGGATGCATCCACGATTGACTATTCGAAGGTCTTTCGCGCTTCGCGCTACGGCAAAAACCGCGAGGCGGACGGTTCGGGCGAGGACGACGCAGCTTACCTTAACTGCCCGTTTGAAAAGGAAGAGTACCTAGCCTTTCACGCCGAACTGGTCCAGGCAGAAAAGGCTCCCCTCCATGACTTCGAGGATATCAAGTACTTTGAGTCCTGTCTGCCTGTCGAGGAACTGGCGGCTCGTGGTCCCAAGACGCTCGCGTTTGGGCCACTGAAGCCCGTTGGCCTGACGGATCCTAATACGGGCAGGCGTCCCTATGCCGTCATTCAGCTTCGTCAGGAGAACAAGGCCGCGACTCTGTATAACCTGGTCGGCTTCCAGACGCGGCTCAAGTGGGGCGAGCAGAAGCGCATTTTCCGAATGATCCCCGGTCTGGAGAACGCGGAATTTGTCCGGTTCGGCGTGATGCACCGGAATACCTATATCCACTCTCCGAGTCTGCTGGAGCCGACACTGCAGATGCGTGCCCACCCTCGTATCCACTTCGCCGGACAGATGGTCGGGGTCGAGGGGTATCTGGAGTCCGCCGCCATGGGACTGATCGCGGGGCTGAACACGGCCCGCGAAGCTCAGGGAGCGGCGCCCGTTGTCTTTCCCGACGAGACCGTACTTGGGTCGCTCACGAGATATGTCAGCGCATACGAGGGGAAGCACTTCGCGCCGATGAACTCTTGCTGGGGGATTCTGCCCGTTCTGGAGGGCACCCGTATTCGCGACAAGCGGGAGCGCGGCGCAGCGATGGCGGAGCGCGGCCTGACGATCTTTGATGCCTTCGTGGAGAGTGCGGAAATTGCGACCCCGAAGCGCTGAGAGGAGCGCGCGCCTTGTTCGCCGTGTCGCCGTTTACGGGGCGCTTGCGGTTGTCCTCGCCGGAATCGTGTGGGCGCGACGCCCCTTGTGGCGAACGGCTGTGACCGGAACGGCTCTTGCTGCCGGAACGCACACACCGACGGTAGAGGGGGCATTAACGGCCTACCGCGCAGCGTCAAAAGCGCGCTTCTTTCCGAAATGCAAAGCGGTCGGTATCGCGTATCCGCCCCGGCGCGTGACCTTGATCGTGCTGAAAGAAGAGAAACGGCTGGAGGTATGGGGGGCAAATGGGCGGGGTCTCTACCGGCGGCTCGCTGTCTATGAGATCCTTGCCGCGAGCGGAACCGGCGGCCCCAAGCGAAAAGAAGGAGATCGGCAGGTGCCGGAGGGCTTCTATCGCATCAGCGCGCTGAATCCGGCCAGCCAGTTTCACCTCTCGCTGCGCGTGGATTACCCGAATGCTGAAGATGTCGCGCATCGAACCGTTGAGCGGCGTGCCCTGGGAGGGGACATCTATGTTCACGGTGGAGCGGCCTCGATCGGCTGTGTCGCCCTGGGCGATCCGGCGATCGAGGAGGTGTTTTGCCTGGTGGCGCAGGCGGCCCCACGGGAGCGGCGCATCCTGCTTACCCCCTTTGATCTTCGCCTGCGACAGAACATCCCCTCCGCGTCGGACCCCTGGGTGCGCGGTCTGTATTCCCGCCTCGGCAGAACGCTGCGCGATCAGTACCCGGCCTAGCGCGGACGTCTAGACCCGGCCTCTGGCTCCTTATCGGACTCGGGATTTGCAGCTGGCGGCTCCTGCTGGGGCCGTGGCTCGGCAGCCTCGCGGCGACGGGCACGGCGCTCGGCTCGGTCCGCTTCGGCCTCCTCCTGCTTCAAGCGCTGAACGCGCTCCTTCGCCTCACGCTTTTCCCAGAAGCGCCGCTGCTCGGCATCTTTACGTTCATGCTCCCTCCGGTCGAACCAGTCCTGGACGCCAGGAAGGTAGCAGACAAAGCAGATTGCCGCGATACCAAGTGCAAGAGACACCGTGGAGATCTCATCCCGCGTGATTCGGTTGTCCCGCCAGCGCATCCACAGGTAGAACAGCGCCAGGATCATTGCAGCCAGAATGACGAACGGTGTGACGTAGTCGTCTTTTTTTCGGCGGCGTCTGCTTCGACTCTCTCCGCCCCGATTGAAGCTCATATTGCTCGCAGTCTATAAGTCTCCAGTTTCGCCTTAGGGGTCAGGTCTTCCTTCCCACAGGAAATCTTCCCAATATTTTACACCGAAATATCCAGTGGTAAGTAAAAATACGAGCAGAGCGCCGATACCATTGAAGACGAACTGGTCCAGACGGACATGGCGGTCTGGTTCTCGTATACGGATCAGCGCATCGCTGACGGCGAACAGGACGCAAAGAGCAAAACTCCCGGTCACTGTCTGCCATTTCAGACGCGATTCCCCCCACTGGATTGCACGCACCGCAAGCAGCGTCAATATTCCGAAGGCGAAGACGTGCGCGAGTTTCCTTGCTGCGTCGTTGATCTGAAAAAGCTCTCCCTGGTCGGACGGGGGGGGTGATTCCGGCGCGAGTCGCTGCGATGCCGCTTGGATCAATGCCAGCGATTGTTCGTATCGCCCCAAGTGTGTGGAGCTTGCGTAGATTGCCGCCATCCAGAGTAGAAGGGGGCCAGCATAGAGAAATGCACGCAGAAACTTACGAGTTCGCATCGGCTTTCCTGGTAAATGCAGGCGGGCAGCAGAGGAGAATGATGATTCCTCGTCTGCCCACTGTATAATACATCACTTGCCTCCTCCACTTGTTAGCACTACCCTCTTTATGACCCAAGACCTTTTAACCCAGTATGGCCTTGTTATCGAGATCGCAGTGCTTCTCGTGGTTCTTGCAGTCGGGGCAGCGGTCAGCAGCTACTCTCGCCAGCGGCGGCGCTCCCGGCGGCGCAAAGCCTTCTACGAAAAGTTGCGTCAGGGAGAGACGGAAAAGATCGAGGAGGGATTCCGTGACAAACGGAAGATTACTGCCGCAAGCGAATCCGCCCCGCCGGACTGACTTTTGCCGAAGAGCCTTCATCGCGACACTGATGCTTTTTGGCGGGCTTTTCTCTTTTGTGAGTGCGCCCAGCTTTGGCGCACCGACCCCGCCGGGATTTTCCAACGGGTATGTGCCCGTGGTTTTGCAGGCGCAGCTTCGGGACCGAAACGGCAAACCGGTTTCTGGTATCCCCCTTC